>JBJOQF010000075.1:0-23211 GCA_046050185.1 Bacteroidota bacterium | reverse complement strand
ATTTCTATACGGAGCTTATATTTCATCGGGGTATAATACGATAAATGTATATGCGTATTACGGTTTGAATTCCCTGTTTAAAACCGCAAAAATTGATGGTAAGCCTATCGATATGACTTCTCTGAATATTGGAATTATTTTCTATATTTTATAGCCATAAATACAGCAAAAGCAGTTGCGACACACTTCCTAGGAGAAACCCAATAATAAGTTCAGTAGTTGTATGCGCCTTCATTTCTAAGCGAGAGGAAGCTACAAGACCATTCATAAGGATTAAAAAGGCAATCAAAAAAGTGCTTTGAACCTGATAATGCATACTTATTCCAATAACAAATACCGTTAAGGAGCTGATACCCATCATGTGTAAGCTGGCTTTTGTCTTGAAAAATGATAAAATTAAGGCTTGTAAAGTACTCATTAATGCTCCTAAAAAGAAGAAATGCAGCTCAGGATACCGATCTATAGTAATGCTTTTTCGAACCAATATAATAATAAGAAATGAATGAATGAGCAACGGAATTTTACGTTGTGAGACTTCGGCAACCATTATAGAATCAATTTTTCCAACAGCACGTAATATAAAAAACAACAGTACAGGAATGATTACCGTGATGATTAAAATTTGAGAAAAAACGAAAATTTTTTCCTTATTTATAATAAAGGAAGCATTGTAAAAAAGGTAAACAAGCGTTGCCATTACCGATATAAATATCGGATGGAAAATATAAGAGAATATTGGCAGGATTTTTTTCAAGATTTCTAGTGTTATTTGAACAAACAAATATAACGATTCTGATAAAATAGTTCGTGCAAGTTTAGGGTGTTTTTAACGTATTTCTTATTATAGATTACAGTTTTATACAGTTTTTAATTAAGCAGAAATAGCTATAAATTGTAGCGTTTCAAAGTCTTCATTTTGAAAAGAAGTGTTATTTTTGAGAAAGTTTTAGAAAGAAACCAATTAATTGCTGCGCTTATGCAAAAATTACGCTGCTTTCCTTTCGATATACTAATTTGTGTCAATCAATATAATCGGCGTCAGTCGCGTTGCAAATCAATGAGTCTAAAAATCCAAAATATCATTCCTCAAATTCAGGCCGAATTTGTAGGCAATAACAGTGCCGTTTCAATTGATGCTATTTCTATCGACAGTCGCTCATTGCAAAATGGTTCACAAACCTTATTTTTCGCTTTGGTTGGAACCAATAATAACGCACACATTTACATTAAAGATTTAATTGAAAAAGGCGTTCAAAACTTCGTAGTTACCCATATTCCCGAAGACTGTAAAGCCAAAGCTAATTTTTTGATTGTCAAAAATACATTGGAAGCTTTGCAGCAATTTGCGGCTTATTATCGCGGTCTTTTTCATTTCCCTATTATCGGATTGACTGGAAGTAACGGAAAAACAATTGTAAAAGAATGGCTCAATTTTTTGTTGAGTCCGGATTACAATATTGTTCGAAATCCAAAAAGTTACAACTCACAAGTTGGCGTTCCCTTATCCGTAATTGCCATCAATGAGCAACACAATCTTGGGATTTTTGAAGCTGGAATCTCGCAAGTTAACGAGATGGAAAAACTGGAAGCCATCATCAAACCCACCATCGGGATTCTGACGAATATTGGTTCAGCACATGATGAAGGTTTTGCCAATGTTGAAGAGAAAATTAAAGAAAAACTTCAGCTTTTCAAACATTCAAAAACAATAATTTATCAGAAAAACGAAATTGTAGATGCTATTTTATCCCATTTCAACTCCATTTCTTTTGGAGCGTTTTTTTCTTGGAGTTTCACTGACAAATCCGCTGACGTTTTCCTTTCTAAAAAATCCGTTTTAGATAAAACTATTCTTCAAGTTAAACAAAAGAATACCGAATTTGAAATCCAGATTCCGTTTCAGGATAAAGCATCTATTGAAAATGCAATTTCGTGTTTGATGGTTTTGCTGTATTTTAAATATGACGAAAAGACGATTCAAAACCGAATCGAGCTGTTGTATCCTGTTGAAATGCGTCTGAAAGTTAAAAATGGAATTAATAATTGCAGTATTATCGATGATAGTTACAGTTCTGATTTTCAATCCCTGAAAATAGCCTTGGATTTTCTGGAAAGTCAAAACAAACGTCAAAAAAAGACACTAATATTATCAGATATTTTTCAAAGTGGTTTGCCCAATGAGGAATTGTATTCCAAAGTTGCCCAGTTGATAGTTTCAAATAAAATTACCAGAGTTATTGGGATTGGAGAAATTATTTCATCATTCAAAAATAAATTTACCCACTTTATAACTTTCAAAAATACAGAATCATTTATTTCCAGTTTCGACGATTTGAATTTCAACAACGAAACCATTTTGATTAAAGGAGCACGCACGTTTCATTTTGAAGAAATCGTGGCTTTATTGGAAGAGAAAACACACGAAACCGTTCTTGAAATTAACTTGAATGCCATCAGTCACAACTTGAATTTCTTCAAATCAAAGCTGCAACCAAAGACTAAAATAATGGTAATGGTAAAAGCTTTTGGTTACGGAAGCGGAGGTCTTGAAATTGCCAAATTGCTGGAACATCACAAAGTGGATTACTTGGGTGTGGCTTTCGCCGATGAAGGAATCTCGTTAAAAAATGGTGGAATTAATTTGCCAATTATGGTATTGAATCCAGAAACGACCAGTTTTTCGGCAATTATACAACATCAGTTAGAGCCCGAAATTTATAGCTTGAAAGGCTTGCGTGCATTCCTGAAAATTGCGGAGCAAAAGAAATTAAAACATTTTCCTATTCATATAAAGCTCGATACCGGAATGCACCGTTTGGGTTTTGAGAACAATACGATTGATGATTTAATTGCGACTTTAAAAGGAAATCAAACGGTTAAAGTTAAAAGTGTTTTGTCTCACATGGCTACAAGCGATGATTTAGAACATAAGGATTTTGCCCATTCACAAATTGATTTGTTTGAAAAATTATCCTCAAAATTAATGACCGAATTAGAAATAAAACCCATACGGCATATTTTGAACACTTCGGGAATCAGTAATTTTCCTGATTCGCAATACGATATGGTTCGTCTTGGAATTGGTCTTTACGGTGTTTCAAATGATAGTGAAGAACAGAAGTATTTAGAAAATGTAGGAACACTAAAATCAGTGATTTCTCAAATCAGAACCATTCCTGCCGGCGAAAGTGTGGGTTATGGAAGGCGATTTATGGCAGAGAAACCTACAAAAATTGCCACAATCCCTATTGGTTACGCAGATGGAATTTCAAGAGGTTGGGGAAATGGAGTTGGTTATGTAACTATTAAAAATGAAAAAGCGACTATTCTTGGCAGTGTTTGTATGGATATGTTAATGGTAGATGTCAGCGAAATTGACTGTAAAGAAGGGGATGCCACAATTATTTTTGGCGAAAGCCCAACTGTAAATTATATTGCCCAAAAATTAAACACCATACCGTATGAAATTCTTACTAGTATTTCCCAGCGGGTAAAACGGGTATTTTACAGAGAGTAATTAATCAGGGTAATCGGATGTTAATTGTATTAAATTTTTTATTAAATTCGTAATGCAAAATAAATTTTAACCTAAAAAACAAATTAATTATGGGATTTTTCAGTGATTTTAAAGCATCTTTAATGAAAGGTGATGTGTTAAGTTTAGCAACTGCTGTAGTTATTGGTGGTGCTTTTGGTAAAATTGTCGGCTCTGCTGTAGATGACGTAATTATGCCAATTGTAGGTTTGTTGACTGGTGGAATTGATTTCACACAAAAATTCGTTACACTGGATGGGAACAGTTATGAAACTTTAGCTGCTGCAAAAACTGCCGGAGCCGCTGTAATCACTTATGGAAATTTGGTACAAGCCATCATTAATTTTGTTATTATTTCATTGTTTATATTCATTGTTTTAAGAGCTGCTGAAAAAGCTAAAAAGAAAGAAGAAGTTGCTCCTGCAGCTCCAGCCGGACCTACACAGGAAGAATTGCTTACTCAAATTAGAGATTTGTTGAAAAAATAATACCGCTATACTATATATTCTAACTAAACCGCTTCGTAATTGAGGCGGTTTTTCTTTTGGATATACAAATCATTAATTTTCAGGTCTAAATAATTGAATTGTTATATTTATAACATTTTGTTATTTTTTGTGAAGACGCTTGTTTTAATTTGAATATTACTTACTTTTGCCATTCAAATTTAAATATTCAATAATAAAAATATACTATGAGAATAGCAGTTGTAGGCGCTACTGGAATGGTTGGCGAAGTAATGTTAAAAGTATTGGCAGAAAGAAATTTTCCTGTAACAGAATTAATTCCGGTTGCTTCTGAAAGATCAGTGGGAAAAGAAATAGAATATAATGGTAAAAAATATAAAGTAGTTGGTATGCAAACTGCTGTAGACATGAAAGCTGATATTGCTTTGTTTTCTGCAGGAGGTAATACTTCACTGGAATGGGCTCCAAAATTTGCAGCAGCAGGAACAACCGTTATCGATAATTCATCGGCTTGGAGAATGGATCCAACTAAAAAATTAATCGTTCCTGAAATCAATGCAGCAGAATTGACCGCAGCTGATAAAATCATTGCAAATCCAAACTGTTCTACGATTCAAATGGTATTGGCTTTGGCTCCTTTGCATAAAAAATACAATATCAAACGTGTGATTGTTTCTACTTACCAATCAATTACCGGTACTGGTGTAAAAGCTGTGCAACAATTTGAAAATGAATGTGTAGGTGTTGAAGGAGAAATGGTTTATAAGTATAAAATAAACAGAAACTGTATTCCACAATGTGATTCTTTTGAAGAAAATGGATATACTAAAGAAGAAATGAAATTGGTTAATGAAACCAAAAAAATATTAAGTGATAACAGTATTGCAGTAACTGCCACTGCTGTTCGTGTGCCTGTTGTAGGAGGTCATAGTGAAGCGCTAAATGTTGAATTCACCAATGATTTTGATGTGAATGAAGTAAGAAACATTTTGCATCATACAGATGGAGTGGTGGTGCAGGATAATTTAGACACTTTCACCTATCCAATGCCAAGATATGCTGAAGGTAAAAATGAGGTTTTTGTAGGTAGAATTCGTCGTGACGAAAGCCAGCCAAATACATTGAACATGTGGGTTGTTGCTGACAACTTGAGAAAAGGGGCTGCAACAAACACCATACAAATTGCAGAATATTTAATTGCTGCTAAATTGGTGTAATGTTTAAAATAAACCCTAAAAAAACTACAACCTAAAAAGTTGTAGTTTTTTTGTTTTTGTTTCGTTTGAGATTAAAAAATAGTCTGACTTCTATTATCAATAAAAGTAACCAAGAATATAGTATCGGTATTATTTATTAGGGAATAAACAAGAGAATTGTTTTGGTCTATAACACATTTTCGATATCCGTACAAATTAGATTCGGGACATAACTGATTATGTGTTTTTAATTTTTCTAATAAATCATCTACGTTATTTTCGAAGGTTTCTATTTCCTTAACTGACCAATTTTCAAATAGATAATCAACTACTTTAAAAAACGTTTCAAGTGCAGTTTCTGACCAAACAACTTCCATTAAATAGTCTTATTTTTGATATATGCTGCAATTCTCTGTTTTGCTTCTTTGTGAGAAAGAACTTTACCATCTTCAATGTCTTTTTTTCCTTTTTCAATAAGTCCCATTTGTTCGTCAGAGAGCTGTTCTGACCAATCCGAATGGGAAGATTTATAGTTCAAATAATCAATAAATTTATCTGCTTCTTGCAAAAGATTTACAGGAAGGGACTTGATTTTTTTACTGATTTGTGAAGCGTAACAGCATTCATAATTGTAAGCTTAATTGTTGAATTTTCTTTTTTATTAAGATGAATGAACTCTAATCGAATTCGATTTATAACAAGGGTATAGTGATTTTTTGATTAAAATTAAATTTAATAAATTTAAAATTAGATTAATTCTAAAAAAGTTAAAACAAACGGTTTTCTTTTTTATGTTTTGTTACCTTTGTTAAGGATGAAAAAGAACAAGCTCATAGTAAGTCTTTCTTTGGCGATTGCGGTATTGATCTCAATACTGTTTCAGTCTTTTCATACCTATGAACATTTAGAGAAGCAGCTTTCCCAAAAGAAGTGCCATCATAAATATAATGTTACCAATAAAGAGATAACGCATCAACACCAAAATTTTGATCATTGTTATGTCTGCGATTTTACTTTTGGGAGTTACATTTCTCCAAAAGATTTTTCGTATCAATTATTCTCTACTCACAAAGAAATTCCTTATTTTACTAATGCTGAGGAAACTGTTCTTTCGTTTTCAGGAAGTTTATATTCCCATCGCGGACCACCTATTTGTCTCTATATTATTTAGTTAATATTAATTAGTCTAATGGAATTTTTGTCACATCGAGCGCAGTCGAGATGCGCTAATTGTTCTCGACTGCGCTACCATTGACGTTTTTCAAAACTAATATAAAACCTATTGTATGGACACAAATAGAAAAGGTTAAATTCCGAACACGAATTTTCACAAATCTATGCGACTAATACAGTTCGTGTAATTAATTTAACAAATGAATTCGTGGCAATTCGTGAAATCCGTGTTCATTTTAGACTTATGTCCAGCCGAAAGGTATAATACGTCATTTTATATTGCTTTTTTTGTAAAAAATTAAACCTCGAACTGACAGTTAGGGCTAGTTTATAAAAATAGGATATTAACTGAATTTGTTTCATTTCAAATGCAATTTCACTTGTTCAAAGTGATTTTGGAACTACAATTTATTTATTAAATAATTCTATTCTCGGCTCCCTTTTCTTCGGAGATCCCGAAACTTCGGGAGGGGTGAGGAACAATACTATCATTTTCAATGAAAAAATTTATTATAGCACTATTCTTGGGGTTTTCGGCGATACTTCAAGCGCAAAATACCCTTTCGGGAATCGTAACGGATAGGAATAACCAACCCATAAAAGGCGTTTCTGTCTATGCCTCAGAATTGCACAAGGGAACAGCCACTGACGAAAACGGAAAATATACCTTTACCAATTTGCCTAATGGAAACTTAAAATTGACGTTTACATTCGTAGGTTTTGGGACACAAAATAAAACCATAATTGCTTTGCAAAAAGAAAACACACTAAATGTAATCCTTGAAGAAACGATTTTTCAAATGGATGAAGTGATT
This sequence comes from Bacteroidota bacterium, assembly GCA_046050185.1. Classification (GTDB taxonomy): domain Bacteria; phylum Bacteroidota; class Bacteroidia; order Flavobacteriales; family Flavobacteriaceae; genus Flavobacterium. The sequence goes on along the minus strand of JBJOQF010000075.1, from coordinate 16,025 downwards.
GTTTCCACCGCGTTCAATAAAATACAATCACAAAATGTGATGAAAGTAGAACATCAAAGCATGAAAGAATTACAACGAAAAGGAACTGCTACGTTAATCGAAGGATTGGCCACGATTCCTGGAGTTTCGCAAGTTTCTACAGGAACTTCCATTGGGAAACCCGTAATTCGCGGACTGAGTGGCAATAGGGTTTTGGTGTATTCACAAGGCGTTCGTGTGGAAAATCAACAGTTTGGTGATGAACACGGTTTGGGTCTAAACGATTCGGGAATAGAAAGTGTTGAGGTAATCAAAGGGCCGGCTTCATTATTGTATGGTTCAGATGCTTTGGGTGGCGTTTTGTATTTTAATCCCGAAAAATTTACCGATGCCAATACCTTCAAAGCTAATTTCAGCCAAAAATTATTCTCGAATACGCTGGGAAGCAATTCCTCTTTAGGACTCAAAACGTCTACTGATAATTGGAAATTTCTCGCTCGCGGAAGTTACAATACACATTCTGATTATAAAAGTGCTTCGCCAGTTCGGTCTTCGACCTCGGGTGCTAATGGCGACCGAGTAACGAATACCCGTTACAATGAAACCGATTTCAAAACCGGTATTGGTTACAGTAATGCCAAGTTTTCAAGTGTGTTGCGTTACAATTACAACAGGCTGGATTTAGGAATTCCGGAAGATGGAATTGCAGACCAAACAACCACTAAGGAAACAGGATTTCCAAGACAAGGCGTTTTTAATCATTTGCTGAGTTTGAACAATGTTTTCTTTTTCGAAAAATCAAAACTGGATGTCGATTTGGGCTATGTGGCCAATGATCGAAGCGAGTTCGTAGACAGTAATATCGCTGGCTTACACATGAAACTCAAAACATTCAATTACGATGCGAAATATCATTTGCCAAAAATAGGCAAAGTGGAATCTATTTTTGGAATACAGGGCATGCACCAAACCAATATAAATTCAGGGGAAGAATATTTAATTCCAGATGCAACTACTAATGATTTTGGTGTTTTTGGAACCGCTAATTATGAGTGGAAAACCAATGTGTTGCAAGCCGGATTGCGTTTCGATAATAGAAAAATCACCACAACGGAACATGGAATTATTGGTTCCGAAGGCTATTTTAAAGCCATCGATAAATCATTTGACAGTTTCAATGCTTCCTTGGGTTACAAAACCAATCTTGCCGATGATTTGACGTTGCGATTGAATCTTGCTTCCGGGTTTAGAGCGCCAAACCTGGCCGAATTAACTTCCAATGGTGTTCACGAAGGAACGAATCGGTATGAAATAGGAAACAGCGATTTGAAAACGGAACAAAACGTACAAACCGATGTGAATTTAGAATATAAAACCGATCATTTTGAGTTTTTTGTGAACGGATTTTACAACCACATCAACAATTATATCTACACGTCGCCAACAGGAGCAATGCTTGACAACAATGCTGTTTTTGATTACATTCAGAGTAATGCCAAATTGTACGGAGGCGAAATAGGACTGCATTTTCATCCGCACCCTTTGGATTGGTTGCATTATGAAACCAGTTTTGAAACCGTAACCGGCAAGAAACAATCCCGAAGCGTAGGGAGTGATTTCCTGCCTTTGATTCCTGCAAATAATTGGAATAACTCCATTAGAACCGAATTTAATATCAAAAACTGGCTCGAAGATGGTTTCGCCACTTTGAATTTGTCCACGACTTTCAATCAAAATAACGTGAGTGGTTTTGAGACGAAGTCTAATGGGTACTCCTTGTTGAATCTGGGTTTTGGAGGAAAAGTAAAATTGGGTAAAACGGTCTTTGATGTCAACCTGAACGGGAATAATGTATTGGACAAAAGATACATTGCGCACCTTTCCCGCTTGAAAACTGATGGAATTCCTAATATGGGAAGAAACGTGGTTTTGGGTGTGAATTTTAATTTGTAGGAGCTATTTCCTGCTGTACACTGTATCTTTTCCTTTTTAAAGAAAAAAGGAAAAGGATGCCGCTCCCATCAGGGCTATGGCATTGGATTCCCCAGATGATTGTCATTGCGAGGTATAATTTTTATACTAAAAAAGCAATATAAAATAACGTTTTGAGAAAGTGATCAACAATTCCCCTTCTTTGGAGGGGTGTCCGAAGGACGGGGTGGTTATAATCCGTATTTTAATAAAAACGTCAATGGTAGCAACGAAGCAATAAACCAATAAGAAGTTCAAAAAACGTTATTCGAAAGAGTAGCGTTTTTTTGTGGAATAAACCGAAAAAAATTCGATTCATGGACATTTTTATCCCGTATGGGATTTAATGTTGGTAGGAAATTGTTTTATCCACACAATAATATCCCATAAGGATTATAGGTTTCGTCACTACGGGAGGTATTCTTTGGGGTGGATTCTGGGTTGCTACCAATATCAAACACCTAACGGCGTTTTTAGAGTAATAAAATCAAGTTGAAAACTAAAAATTAATGAGGACAATTGTAAGCAGGTCAATTGCCTAAACAATTATAATTTTGTCATCAAACTTTGACTTCATGTGACTTTTAAGCTGTTGTGTAAAAGGGAAAATATAAATAGAATTGAAAATTATGACTATAAAAGAAATTGCTCTGAAACTTAATGAAAAGTTAACTTGTGGATTTGAAATCGCTAAAAGAAGAGGAGTTTTTACCAGTACGTGGTTAATTTACAAAAAAGGGAAACATTATTATTACTTCCATATTAATGAAAAAATAATTTTTGATAAAAATCATAAATATTCTTTAGAGGAACTTGAAATAGAATTTCAGAATTCATATTTTGAAATAGATTGCGAAATCAATTAGTGGGAAACTAATAATGAAGATTAGAAATATTTTTCGTTTCCGAGAGAGTAGCGTTTTTTTATAAGTGTAAGTTTATACTATTAAATTGCAATATAAAATTGAGTATAGAAACCATAAAATCTTACTATCTTTCGTACAAATTAAATAGTATTCTTTGTAATTTTTAATAAAATGTCAAACATTATAAACGTCACCTGTGCTATTATCGTGATTGAAAATAAAATTTTAGTTACTCAATGTAGTAAAAAAATGAAATTACCTTTAAAATGGGAATTTCCAGGAGGTAAGTTAGAAGAAAATGAAATGCAAAAGTTTTAAAAGAGAAAAATGATAAATTAAAAGAATAGAATATAGGTAAAATAATCTCAAATTTGATTCAGAATTTATTTATGATTAACCCATTGGGTGTAATTAGTTTTGATGATAATTTTTCGTCAGTTCGAGTGATTTTCGATAGAAAATCGTATCGAGAACAAGAAAAATTTCATTAAAAACAATTCTCAATACACGTCACTTCGAGTGCGAAGCATATCGAGAAGTTTCGCTCCGTTCTACTGCACAAAAAACACTCGAATTGACGTTTTTAATAATTACACCCAACGGGTTATGATTATTTAAAAATAAACATAGTTTATCTGTTGAATAGCAATCGCGCTAACGTTTCATCCCTGTCATAAACATCTTCATAGAAATGAACTACTCCGTCAGTATCCACCCAAGCGGTAAAATAGCCAATGTAAACCGGAATTTTATTTTTGAGCGTGTACCAATATTCTTCTCCGCTGTTCATGGCTGTTTCTATTTTTTCAAGATTCCAGTTTTTGTCGTCTTTCATAATCATGGCGGCAAGTTCTTTCGGCTTGGCTACACGAATACACCCGTGACTGAAAGCGCGGTCTTCCTGACTAAATAAACTTTTTGCAGGGGTGTCATGCAAATAAATAGCATTCGAATTGGGGAATAAAAATTTTACTAGTCCCAGTGAATTTTCAGGTCCCGGTTTTTGTCTTACGTAATCGTCTTTCCATTCCATATCGTGTTCCGCCAAGTAATTTGGATTTTTCTCGATTGCCGGTAAGATTTCTTTGTTTAAAATACTCGTTGGGACATTCCAATACGGTCTAAATACAATATATTTCATTGGAGCGCTGAAAATGACTGTTTTATTCAAGGCTTTTCCCACTACAACTTTAGACTTTAATACTGATTTTCCATCTCTAAGAAACGTTAATTCGTAAGCGGGAATATTGATGACGATTAATTCTTTGGCTTTGGTAATGTCATTTGAAATCCAACGACAGCGTTCCATATTGACCATGATGGTTTTAATACGTTCGGCTACTGTCACATTCATGTCTTTGATATGTTCCGGCAAAATAGTTTTATTGAGTATATTGCCACTTCTTTTTTTGTATTTCAAAATCCCCGCTGCCAGTGCGTCATCATATACAGCGCTCTTTGAGTCGGTTGCAATATCACCAGTGACGAATAGCCGTTGTCTGATTTGGGCAATTGCTGTAGCGCTGTCTCCAGGTTTGTAAGACTTCACGTCTGGGTCAATAGTTATGGCTTTCCATCCGCCTTTTTGCTCTATTTGGCGGTATTTTTGCAAGACATCTTTGAGTAAGTAATATTGGCCTAATACCCCTTTTTCGACTTTATTGATTAAGGAAGGATTGATTAACAATGAATCTAAGTAACTGACATAGGATTGTTTTTTTCGAGGCAAATACCATCCAATATCTTTTGTTTTTTGAGCATCTAAACCATGATATACTTTGTCTGCATAAAAAAAGTACAGTGCGGAGTTTAACAGTTCGATATCAATATTTGGTTTTTGATTGTTATCAGCGTCATCGTAAATTTCGTCTAATTTTTCTTTGTAGGGAATAACAGTCTGAATGCCTTCCTGTGCCAGATTATTGATTTTGTTGTGCAGCAAATTTCCAAATTCATTGATTCCGTTTTTATCAAACCATACATAATGAAATTGGTGTTTGCGATATAACGAATCTACCTCGAGTTTGTATTTTTTCAGTTTTGGGTACTTCCCAAAAAACGTTTCGATTTGAGTGCTGTCAAAAATAATTTCTTCCGGACTGTTTGTTTTTTCCTGATTTGCTTCAAGATTCTTTACGCTTTTCTTTTTGCAGGAAAAAGTGGTAAATACTATTGTAAAAACAATAACTATAATTGGGAATAATAACTTTTTCATAGGTTGAACTTTAATGCGTAATAATTCATTTCAAGACAATACAAAAATACGCCAAATAGAGTGTTGTAATACTGGTTCTAAAAGGCTACCGTCTGGACACATCTGAAAATTGAACACAGATAACACGGATCGAACAAATTAACACAGATTTAAATTTGTTATTTTTTATTTGAATTAAAAAAGTCGTACCCTGAAGTGTCATAATCATGTTGGATTTTTCATGTTATAATCAAAAAAATCTGTGACAATCCGTCTAATCTGTTAAATCTGTGTTCTATTCTAATGTATAAAAATCTGTGTCCACACGGTAGTTCTAAAAAGGGGTGTTTTTTAGCTTTAAATTCTATCTTTACTTTTAGTGCATGAATCAAACAAAATTAATAGTTAAAATATTGTATATCAATGTTTTGTATATTTAATTTTTAAATTGATATTTTGCCCCAAATAAATTTATGTAAATCCAAAAATTATGAAAAAAATAGTGCTGCTTTTTTAAAGTATTTTCCTTTTTTTAGCTTTCACTTCAAAGGATTGAGACGCTGAAAAAGAGAATGAAAGAATCAGTGCTACGCTTAATGTTTGGCGCAAAGCCGATGCCTTAGTGAAAATAAAAATATTATAGAAGATTCACTTTTAAGACTCGCTAAAAAAGTAGTAATTAGATTTCTTTTTTAATTCCTATGTGAAATTCATTATAATATATTTCTCAATAATTGCCCAATATTACTATCGTTAAATTATATAAACTTAATAAATAGCCTTTAAAATTATTAAATTGACGATAATTATTTAGTTGACCCCCATTTTAAATTGTTTTATGGTCTGAAATTATTTTTTTTTTAACTTTGACCCCTAATAAAATAGGGTTAAGTAAATAAAATGAAAATAGAGAAGATCTGGATCATATCCTTTGTAATTATAAGTTTAGTTTGCATCACTGGTGTAGTATGGCCAGCAGTAACAACAACAGATACTGTTCTTTCACAATTTGGAACTACTGATCAAATCATTCCTGCCGATGTTGCCTGGATGCTAACTTCCTGTTGTTTAGTGTTGATAATGACGCCTGGATTGTCCTTTTTTTATGGCGGAATGGTAGGGAAGAAAAATGTGATTTCAACGATGTTACAAAGTTTTGTTTGTTTGGGTGTGGTCACGTTATTATGGGTTGTAGTTGGTTTTAGTTTGGCATTTGGAGAACCATTAGGAACTCATATTGGTTCCGGTTTTTATAGTTTTGTGGGTGACCCTACTTCGTTCACCTTTATGGATTATGTGGGTGTTTTGCCTCATAAAAAAATAGCAAGCACTGTTCCGTTTATGTTGTTTGCTTTGTTTCAAATGAAATTTGCTGTTATTGCGCCTGCAATTATCACAGGATCTTTTGCGGAACGTGTTCGTTTTATATCCTATTTGCTTTTTATTTGTTTGTTTACGTTGTTCATATATGCGCCTTTGTGTCATTCAGTTTGGTATCCTACAGGAATTTTAGGTTCTTATTTTGGGGTTAAAGATTTTGCAGGAGGAACTGTAGTACACATGAGTGCTGGGTTTGCTGCTTTGGCAGGTGTTATTGTTTTGGGAAAAAGAAAAAATAGCCGACATGTGCCTACTAACATCCCTTTTGTTTTATTGGGAACCGGGATGCTTTGGTTTGGTTGGATTGGTTTTAATGCTGGTTCTTCTTTAGAGGCCAATGGAGTTGCAGCGATGGCTTTTGCTACGACAACAACTGCATCGGCGGCTGCGATGTTAACTTGGGTTTTCTTCGATAGGATAAACGGCAGAAAAGTATCGGCTTTAGGAGCTTGTATTGGCGCAGTAGTGGGACTGGTTTCTATTACACCAGCGGCAGGATATGTATCCGTTCCTGAAAGTATGTTTTTTGGTTTTATTGCAGCTCTTGTTTCAAATGGGGTTGTTAATGCTAAATTTTTAAAAGGAATTGATGATACTTTAGATGTTTTTGCCTGTCACGGTGTGGGCGGAATTATGGGAATGATTCTAACAGCAATTTTTGCGCAAGGTGAAAATGCCAGTTTGCTTCATGGAGGCTGGGAAGTTTTTGGGCATCACATGATGGCTTTGGTTCTCGTTTCTATTTATACTTTTTTTGGAGCTTTTCTTTTGTTTAAAATCACCAATAGAATTATTCCAATGCGTGTTTCAGAAGAAGCCGAAATTATGGGATTGGATCTGTCGCAACATGACGAAACACTCTTCCCTATTGACTGTGCAGATGTAGTTGTTGACGAAGAATAAAGATGTTTTGATTCTAAATGATTTATTTAGAATCATCAGAAATTAATAATTCAGCTAAGCGTTTGTCTCTTTCGTATACATCATTATAAAAACTAATTTCTCCGGAATCGTTTACCCAAGCCGTGAAATAGACAATATGAATAGGAATTTTCTTTTTCAGGATACAAACCGTTTCCTTTTCCCCTTTCATGGCATTGTCAATACGCTCAATAGGCCATTCTGGATAGTTTTTTAAGAGCAGTAAAGCCAGTTCTTTGGCTTTGCTCATATTGATGCAGCCGTGACTGTAGGCTCTGTATTCAGATTGGAACAAGCTTTTTGAAGGAGTGTCATGTAAATAGATACCATCGGCATTTGGAAAAATAAATTTTACCAGTCCTAAAGCATTTTTTTCTCCAGGTTTCTGCCTGATTTTTCCATTTTTCCATTCCATATTATGGGCTTCCAGATAATTTTTTTCGCGAGATATCGCTGGGATTAACTCATTTTCTATGATGCTATTGGGAACATTCCAATAGGGGCTAAATACAATTTGATTCACATTGCTGCTGATAATAACTGTTTCGTTTATGGTTTCGCCTACAAATACATCCGACTCTAATTCTTTTTTACTATTTCTTTTAAAAATCAGTTTGAAGGAGGGGATGTTTATAATGATATATTCATCTGCTTTAGTCATTTCTGGAGCAATCCATCGACAGCGTTCCATGTTAACGATAATGGCTTTGATATATTTTTCAATTGGGGTGTTCATGCGCTGAATTAGCATGGAATTTATTGGGTAATCCATTTTCATGCTATTTCTTTTTTTGTAATTTAATACACCGGCCATTAACTCTTTGTCGTACAAATTGCTTTTGGAATCCTGTTTTATATCTCCGGTAACCGCTAGCCGTTGCCTGATTTGTCCAATGGTTTTTGAGCTGTCACCAAGTTTGTATTCTTTTGGTAAGAGATCAGTTGTTATAGGATTCCAATCTCCATTTTTTTCAATTTGGCGGTATTTTTTTAAAGCTTCACGTAACTTATAATAGTGACCAAACAGCTGTTTTTCATTTTTACTCAGCAATTGAGGGTCGATTAATAGTGAATCCAATAGATTTTTATACGAGAGGTTTTTTCGAGGTATAAACCATCCTGTTTCTCTTATGTTTTTAGTGTCAATTCCTTGAAATACTTTTTTGGCATAGTAAATATAAAGGGAGGATAATTGCAGTTCAGTGTCAGTAGGAGATAGATTATCCGTAGATTTTTCGTTGAAAATCCCGTCAATTTTATTTTTATAAGCTAAATGAGATTCGATTCCTTCTTCAGTAAGCAGATTTGCTTTGGAATATAATAAAGAGGCAAACTCAATAACTCCTTTGCGGTTGTACCAAATAGATTTGTAGTTTCGGTTTTTGTATAAGGCACTAACATCTGATTTGTATTTTTTTAAATCAGGGTATTTCTTAAAAAAATCCGAGATGATAGCGCTGTTGATGAGAATTACGGATTTATCATCCGTAGGTTTTATAAGGGATAGGGTAATAGCAAATGCTTTTACAATATTGTTTTCGTTGTTATTATGGTAAACGATGGCAAGTGTAAAACCGAAAAATATAATTACAAACGATACTACATAGTTTCTCATAGCGTAATTATTTATATAAAGATAAAGAAATTTTTCTTGGTAAAATGAGAATGACAATCAAGTTTGTGTTCAAAGGATTTGGTCGGTCTAATTAATGTAAGAATTGAAAATTGTCTAATAAAAACGTTTCAAAAGGAAAATACTTTTAGAATAGTAAAAGCTTTCGAAACGATTTTCTTCATTTTTTCTTCAGCAAATCATTCGGTCTTATATATTTCCTTAATTTTGCCGAAATATTTTGAAAAAGTGGGAAGCAAAAATAAATTAAAGAGGTTCAAGGAAAACGAAACATTCAACAACGTTTTTCAACCAACAAGAGAAGAAGTAGTAGGCGATTTATTTCCGCTAAAAGGCAAATGGAACTTGGAGTTTTTCAAAAATGAAAATCCATTGGTGCTGGAATTGGGCTGTGGAAAAGGAGAATATTCCGTAGGTCTTGCCGAAAGATATCCAAATAAAAACTTTGTGGGTATTGATATCAAAGGAGCCCGTTTTTGGCGTGGTGCTAAAACTGCTGTTGAAACCGGATTGCATAATGTGGCTTTCATCAGGACCCAAATCGAATTAATCAATCATATTTTTGCAGAAAACGAAGTGGACGAAATTTGGATTACTTTCCCAGATCCACAAATAAAATACAAACGCACGAAACACAGAATGACTAATTCGGAGTTTTTGCAATTGTATAAAAAAATCCTCAAAAAAGACGGTGTTGTAAACTTGAAAACCGACAGTGAGTTCATGCACGGATATACGCTTGGGTTATTGCATGGTGAAGGACATGAAGTTTTGTACGCCAATCATAATGTGTATGTAAACGAAGGAAGCCCAGAAGAAGTGACTGCTTTTCAGACTTTTTACGAAAAACAATATTTGGAAATTAACAAAGCAATTACGTATATTAGATTCAAAATTAAAGAATAGCATTACGTTTATAACTGGAATGGTTTCTCTTTTTTGAATGAAAAAAACTTGCTTATGAATTTAATCACATCTTTGTTTTTGGGTTTCGTTACTGCTTTTATTGGGATTACGCCGCCGGGTTTGCTCAATATGACAGCGGTGAAAGTAAATCTAAAAGAAGGAAAAAGAAGCGCATTATGGTTTGTTTCAGGTGCAGTAGTTATAATATTTTTTCAAGCCTATCTTGCTGTATTATTTTCTCGGTATATTGCTTATCGTCCTGATGTTTTAATTTTGTTGCGTGAAGCAGGATTTGGCGTTTTTTCGTTATTAACCATTTATTTTCTTTGGATTGCCAAAAAACCAAAGATTAAAAAGGGAAAAATAAAAAAGTACAGCAGTACAAAAAGGTTTTTTCTTGGAATGTTGCTTTCTGCACTTAATTTTTTCCCCATTCCTTATTATGTTTTTGTAAGTGTCACTTTGTCGTCTTACAACCTGTTTTCGTATAGCATGTTCTATATTTTTGTTTTTGTTATTGGTGTGGTGCTGGGTTCTTCTTTGGTTTTTTATTGCTACATCACTTTCTTTCAAAAAACACAAAATAAGATGGATTACATCATCAGAAATATGAATACCATCATAGGATCTATAACTGGATTGATAGCTGCAATCTCTTTAATCAATATCATAAGGTATTATTTGAGATAATTTGTAAAGTCTTAAATATAGAATAGAAATCGATTTTTATCAGATTTATAACCATGTCAAACGACAATTTTTTCGAACGAGTCTACGCCATCGCCAGACAAATTCCTTATGGAAAAGTCACTTCTTATGGCGCTATTGCAAAAGCTCTAGGAACTGCGCGCTCTGCCCGAATGGTAGGTTGGGCAATGAATGCTTCGCATAATATGGAAGATGTTCCGGCACATCGTGTGGTCAATAGAAAAGGATTGCTTACCGGAAAACTTCATTTTGACGGAACGAATCTAATGCAACAATTACTTGAAAACGAAGGAATAGAAGTTGTGGATAGTCAAATTGTAGATTTTGATAAACATTTTTGGCAGCCAGAAGTTAGGCAGGAATAATTTTTGCAATTTTGGAAGTTTACTTTCCTAATTGTTTTTAGCCTTCATTTTTATCGTTCTTTTTATGAACAATTTCTGCAATTCGAATTAAATACTCCTCGATGGTTTCACGCTCTCCAATTGGGATATTGTCCAATAAACTATCAAATCCATTAATTAAATTAGTGTATTTCTTAAATGTATCCTTGAGTAGTTGGTCGTTTTTTGTTTCCCAATAATTTCCTTCGTCAGTAAGATCAAAATTTTCAAAATATTTTTTGTTTATATAATCGAAGATAGTAATCAGTTGTTTATGAATTTCAGGCCCGGCAAATTGTGTTTTTACTGATAAATAATTATCGTCTAACTCATTTAAGGAAATCTTTGAAGATTCTAAATTATAAAAGGCGCACATTTTTCCGTTGGATAGAAAAGTCAGACAAACAACCTCGCAATTGGGCGGGCTAAAACAAATGCCGTAAATGGAATCATTATAGGAATCAAGCGTAAAAGCTTCGTTTGGAAAAGTTTCTTCAAAAACATGAAATTTCCATTGGTTTGCCAGTGAAATATCAGTTACTTCTTCGATCATTTTTTTTAAAAGGCCAGGATTTTTCAGCGCCCCTTTATAATGAAAACTTAATCCCATAATTTTTTCTTATAAATTTAGATTATAAATTTTAGTTTATTGGATTTAATAATGCTGTTTTTTCAATTCGATCAGAAAGATTAATAACTCTCTTTCGATACGTTGGTATTGGGAAATTAGAACACTGAAATCGGCTAATAACCACAGTAAATTTCCGTATCAATAAATGCGATACAAATCCTTTATAATAAGAAGTTTTCATAGTATCTTTGCAATCTGAAATCAGTTTAAATAAAGATAATATTCAGGCACTAAAATGCCATTAGAAAACAATAAACTAAAAATGAAATTAGATAGGAAAGACATTCTTAAAGCTTTAGAAACGATTACTATAGCTGGAGAAGGGAAAAACATGGTTGAAAGTGGTGCAATAGCAAACGTAATTACTTTTGGCGATGAGGTTGTGGTAGATTTAGTATTACACACGCCGGCAATGCATATTAAAAAACGTGCTGAAGACGATATCAGAAAAACAATTCTTGAATTAGTATCTCCAGATGCTAAAATCAAAATCAATAGTAAAGTTGACGTTCCGGACAAACCGGAAATTAAAGGAAAATCTATACCGGGAATAAAAAATATTATCGGAGTTGCATCAGGTAAAGGCGGAGTAGGAAAATCAACAGTTACTGCAAATCTGGCAGTATCATTGGCTAAAATGGGCTTTTCAGTAGGAATCCTTGATGCTGATATTTACGGACCATCTATGCCAATCATGTTTGATGTAGAAAACGAAAAGCCGGTATCTGTAATGGTGGATGGAAAATCTAAAATGAAACCAATTGAGAGTTACGAAGTAAAAATTCTTTCTATAGGTTTTTTTACATCGCCAAGTCAAGCAGTAATTTGGAGAGGTCCTATGGCTTCCAAAGCATTAAATCAAATGATATTTGATGCTGACTGGGGAGAATTAGACTTCATGTTAATCGATTTGCCGCCAGGAACAGGTGATGTTCATCTTTCCATCGTGCAATCATTACCTATCACGGGTGTTGTAATTGTAAGCACACCACAAGCCGTAGCTTTGGCCGATGCCAAAAAAGGAGTTTCTATGTTTATGTCTGAAGCAATAAATGTTCCTGTATTGGGAATTATTGAAAACATGGCCTATTTCACACCAGAAGGCTCGAGCGAAAGCGAACAGGCGAAGCAATTACCTGAAAATAAATATTATATCTTTGGAAAAGAAGGAGCCAGAAATCTTGCAGAAGATTTAGAGGTTCCATTCCTTGGAGAAGTGCCAATTGTACAATCAATCCGTGAAGCGGGAGATTATGGTCGTCCTGCAGCGATGCAAACAGGTTCAATTATCGAAACTGTTTTTGAAGAAATCACGAGAAATGTTGTACGGGAAGTAGTAAGCAGAAACGAAAGTTTGCCTGCTACCGAAGCTGTTAAAATTACAACTATGGCAGGTTGTTCAGCAGTAAAAAAATAGAAATTAGAATTCTTGAAAATGATTTTTAATCTTTCAATTTTCTAATCTTTCAATCTTTAAATAAAGAAAATGACAACAGAAGAATTAACCCTAGAAGTTCAAAAAGCACTCGAAGAAATCAGACCTTTTTTGAACTCTGATGGCGGTGACATCACCCTTATTTCCATCGAGGACGACAAACACGTAAAAGTGCGCCTTGAAGGAGCATGTACCAGTTGCAGTGTAAACCAAATGACATTGAGAGCTGGTGTGGAAACCACCATCAAAAAGTTTGCTCCACAAATAGAAACTGTTGTAAATATCCTATAATGCGTCATCCTGAGCATAGTCGAAGGGAGGGCGTGCCCCTTTTAATAAAAAAGGCTACTCGATATAATGGGTAGTAGCCTTTTTTATTAAAATGGTCGGGCTATCCGCGCTACTTCGGTAGCTGGCTTTTATCCCTCACGCAGTGATCCCAAAAATATACAATTGATTAACCAACCAATTCCAAATAGTAAAAAATGGATGTATTAATAAAAATTAAAGATAGAGAAGGAGTAGTGCATGAATTACAGGCTCCTACAGATATGGCCATGAACATCATGGAACTATGTAAAGCGTATGAACTTCCGGTGGAAGGAACCTGTGGTGGAATGGCCATGTGTGCTTCTTGTCAATGTTATGTTCTGAATGATGTTGCATTACCTGAAATGGGCGACGATGAAGAAGCGATGCTCTCTGAGGCGTTCTATGTAAAATCAAACAGTCGTTTGGGCTGTCAAATCCCAATTACTGAAAGCCTCGAAGGATTAGAATTGGAGTTGGCTCCGGAAAATTAATAAAAAAGCGTTCATCTTGGTGAACGCTTTTTTTTGGGGTTATATACCTTTTTTGGTACAATTCTTTCTGCAAATAAAAAATGTGCTAATTCAGAATAATGTATTTGCTCTTAAGCTAATTCTACATCCATCATAATGGTTTCTTCTATTGCATCCCAAAGACCAATGCGTTTTTCTAAAGCTAAAATCGATACTTCTTCAACATCTGACCATTTTTGTGTATCAGTTTCGCAAAGTTCTGTTATCATTTTCATTGCCATAGGACCGTGATCATCAGCATCTAATTCGATATGTCTTTCGAAATAATAAATAAGCTTACTCAAATCGGTTTCTGGAAAATTGGCTTGGAAATTTTTTAAAATTTCGGTGAACATACTTGGAATTAAATCTTCTCTTCCAAAAGTAAAAGCTGCGGCTATTTCATGTGATTTTCCTTCTTCAATAACTCTGAAAGTGAAATCTAAAAAAGCTTTGATATTAGGGTGTAAATTACTTTTTTTAATAGCTACAAATATATTTTTCAGCGAATTGACTTCTGATAAAAATTGTTCAATTCCTGCTGTATTTGCACCACAAGCTATCATCGCTTCAATATACATTTCATAATGACTTTGGCGACGACCGTCAATGGTTAAATCTGATTCTTCAGCAAGAACTATTTCGTTGATGAGATATCTGGTTTCTGGATTTTCTGTGGCAAACCAAGGGGTTGTTGTACAGGTTAACTTGGATTGTAATGCTTTCAATAATGACATAAAATCCCAAACCGCATATACGTGACTCTCTAGAAAACATTGTAAGTCTTCAATAGTTTTTACTTTTTTGTATAAGGGGTGTTGTAACAATAGCTCTTTTTGGGGCTGTATTCTATTGTTGATTGTTTCAATATTCATCGGTGGTATTTTTATGTAAATATAAAAAAGCTTCTTGTTTCCAAGAAGCTTTTAGTATCAATTTTATAAATATTTTAATAGTTGTTTATTACTATTTAAAAGCTGGAATTCCAGTAATGTCCATTCCTGTAATTAGTAAGTGAATGTCGTGCGTTCCTTCATACGTAATTACGGATTCGAGATTCATCATGTGACGCATAATAGAATATTCTCCGGTAATTCCCATTCCACCAAGCATTTGTCTGGCTTCGCGTGCAATATGTATTGCCATATCTACATTATTTCTTTTGGCCATAGAGATTTGAGCTGTTGTTGCCCTGCCTTCATTTCTTAAAACTCCTAATCTCCAAGTCAATAGTTGTGCTTTGGTGATTTCAGTAATCATTTCTGCCAATTTTTTTTGTTGTAATTGAGTTCCTGCAATAGGTTTGTCAAACTGTATTCTTTCTTTGGCATAACGCAACGCCGTATCATAACAATCCATTGCTGCACCAATAGCTCCCCAAGCAATTCCGTAACGTGCTGAATCAAGACAACCAAGTGGTGCTCCTAATCCTGATTTATTTGGCAATAAATTTTCTTTTGGTACTTTCACATTGTCAAAAATCAACTCTCCTGTAGAAGAGGCACGAAGGGACCATTTGTTATGTGTTTCGGGAGTGGTAAAACCTTCCATTCCTCGTTCCACAATTAAACCGTGAATTCTTCCTTCTTCATTTTTTGCCCAAACAATGGCAATATCTGCAAAAGGTGCATTCGAAATCCACATTTTGGCACCGTTCAATAAATAATGATCGCCCATATCTTTAAAGTTCGTAATCATACTTCCCGGATCAGAACCGTAATTAGGCTCCGTCAGTCCAAAGCACCCCATGAATTCACCAGTGGCCAGTTTTGGTAAGTATTTCATGCGTTGTTTTTCGTTTCCATATTTCCAAATTGGATACATTACTAAAGAGGATTGTACGGATGAAGTGGATCGAACACCAGAATCTCCACGTTCAATTTCTTGCATGATTAAACCATACGAAATTTGGTCTAGACCTGCTCCGCCATATTCTTCTGGAATATAGGGGCCAAAACCACCAATTTCACCCAGCCCTTTTATAATTTGTTTTGGAAATTCAGCTTTTTGTGCATATTCTTCTATAATAGGAGAGACTTCACGCTTTACCCATGCACGTGCAGAATCACGGACTAATTTGTGTTCTTCTGTTAGTAAATCGTCAAGATTGTAATAATCTGGAGCTTGAAATAAGTCTGGTTTCATGGTCTGGTGATTTTTATGTGTGACAAATTTACATAAAGAAATATAACAAAAG
>JBJOQF010000074.1:0-4892 GCA_046050185.1 Bacteroidota bacterium | reverse complement strand
AATCGATTCAACGGCATACGGCAAAGCACTTGTATCTACTTTAATCGCCTCAATTTCCGCTTTAATATTCACGAAAGGCAGATCCGGCTCAGAAATAAAACGGTAATCCGCTTCAAATTCTTTTTTACGCATTGTTTTAGTTTGCTTTAAGTCAGCATCCCACAATACAGTTGTTTGATCCGGTCTAAATTCTTTGTGTTCGTTATAATAACTAAACTGCTTCTCCACCTCTTCTTTCAAAGCTTCTACCATAAACTTAAACGAGTTCAAGTTTTTGATTTCCGTTCTTGGATTCAAATCGTAAGAGTGTTTTTTGCGCAAAGACACAGAAACATCCGATTTGAATTCTCCTTTCTCCAAATTCGCTTCAGAGATTCCCAAGTTTTGAACAATACGTTGAATGTATTGCGCATAAGTCGATGCATCTTCAATATTTCTGACGCAAGGTTCCGTAACAATTTCAATCAATGGAACACCCGCTTTGTTAAAATCGACTAATGAAATTTTCTTTTCGTGCATCAATTTTGCGGCATCCTCTTCAATATGAACCTGAGTTAGATTTACGGTAAATTGAGAACCGTCATTTCGGTAACAAGAAACGTGTCCATCAGGAATTATTGGATTGTGATATTGCGTTATTTGAATATTTTTTGGGTTATCAGGATATTCATAATGCTTTCTATCCCAAGAAATCACTTCATTACTAAATGACGAATCCACCGCTTTTCCAAAATAAATCGCTTTTGTAATTGCTTCTTTATTTAAGGCTGGCAAAACGCCCATTTGTCCCGTACAAACGGAACATATATTTTCGTTAGGTGTTTCTATTTCTTGATTTGGACAAGAACAAAACAACTTGGTTTTGGTATTCAATCGAACGTGAGTTTCCAGTCCAATTACCAATTCTAAATCGTGGGCTTTTAAAGCCGCAGTTAATTGCTCCAATTCCATTATATCGTATCTTTTAAGAAGTTAGCAAACTTCAACACTAATTCATCATTATTTTTCGCAGCCGTAATTTGCAATCCGGTGCTTGTTCCTTGTGGCACAGTTAAAGTTGGCAATTGCCCTAAACTAAAACCAACCGTATAAGCATCTGATAAATACATAGCCAACGGATCTTTTAAACTGTCTCCAATTTTAGGTGGTGTATTAGGTGTAACCGGTGATAAAATAATATCCACTTCTTGAAAATCTTTACTGAAGTTTTCAGAAATCTGATCTCTCAAAGCCAATCCTTTTAAATATATTTCATCTGAAAAACCTTGAGACAACACTTGATTTCCTCCTACAATTCTACGTTTTGTTTCTTCTGAAAAATTTTCAGAACGGGTAACGGCATAGGTTTCAATTAAATTTTCCGCTTCAATACGGTTACCATAATTTGTTCCGTCTAAACGAGATAAATTAGAAGCCGTTTCCGCCATTGCCAACGTATAATATGTCGAAACTAAAATATCCGATTTGAAAAAATCCAACTCTTTTACTTCAATTCCTTTGGCTTTTATTTTTTCGATGCTCGCTAAAAAATCAGCTTTTATTTGGGCATCAATAGCATCGCTTTCGATAAAGTTTTTAAAATAACCTATTGTTTTCACGGCTGAAGTTGCAATCGCCTCTTCACTGATTTCTGACGAAGAAATTGAAGTTTGATCTTTTGGATCTTTTCCACTCATTATATTCAACACAATTCGAATATCTTCAATTGATTTAGCCAATGGCCCCACGCAATCTGTAGAGGATGCATAAGCCATCAATCCAAATCGAGAAATTCTTCCGTAAGTTGGTTTGAAACCATAAATATGATTGTAACCGGCAGGCTGACGAATTGAACCTCCCGTATCTCCACCAATAGAAAACACAGTATATTCTTTGGCGACGTTAACTGCAGAACCTCCGCTTGAACCTCCAGCAACTAATGTAGAATCAATAGCGTTTTTTACAGCACCAAAAATGGTATTTTCACTAGATGACCCGTGACCAAAACTATCACAGTTTTCCTTTACCAATGGAATCGCACCTGCATCCAATAATTTTTGAATAGCAGTAGCCGTGTATGGCGATTTATAATTTCTTAATAACTCAGAACTTGCAGTAGTGTAAGTTCCCTGCACCATATAAACATCTTTAATTCCAAAAGGAATTCCTTCTAACAAACCTATTGTTTCACCATTTTCAATTTTAGCATCTACCTTAGCCGCTAAATCTAGGGCCAAAGTATCTAACAAAGAATTTACTGAATTATAAGTATTTTGTTTAAGTAGATCTAATTTTCCTTGTATCAAAGCCGTACAAGTTATTTGTTTTGACACCAATTGTTGGTGTATTTTTTTTATTTGAGAATCCATTTTATCCTTCTATAACTTTAGCAACAACTAAAAAACCATTTTTTTTGTTCGGGAAGTTTTCTATAATGAGTTGTTTCTCCATAGCCGAACTCTCTATCACAACATCTTCTCTTAAATCACTCACAGACACACAATTATGATTGACATTATTTGCAGCATTATTATTTGATGGAATTGCATTTTTAATCACCTCAAATAATTGGTTCACGCTCTCGGAAGGCTGTGCTCCTTTAATACTCGACAAGATGTCGACTGTCATTGTTTTGCTCATCATTTCGTTTCGTTTTAAAGTCAAACTTTTAAGGTCGCGAATTTACGAAAAGTTTTATTAGGGATTTCTATTTTTTAATGATTTAGATAGTTTTCAACCAAAGAAGAGACTAATTTAACATTATGTTTCATTTTGTTATAATATGTTGGATTGTTGCAAAATGAAGTCCAGTTAAGAAGAATGGGACACGGATGCAAGCACTTCGGATTATAACAGGTTTTTTACCCAATACTCTCAATCAAATACTTCGTTCCATTAATCTCAAAGGAAAATCCCACTTGATTCCCCATCAGTTTATTTCCCAATGGTGATTGTGGAGAAAGCGCAATAACATTTATTCCATCAACAGCAATTTTAGGAAGTGCTGCACTTAAATACAAGTAAATTCCATTGGCTTTGACCAAACTGCCAACAATAATTGTTTTTGCAATTGTGGTGGAATCAATTTTGTCTAAAATATTTTTTTGACCCAATACTTCTTTCAATTTATGATTGAGTTTCTCTTGTTCGATGTGCATCATCGACAATGCCGTTTCGTGTTTATCACCTGCAGAACCTTTAGCATCGTTCTTAGAATCTTCGGTAAGAGCCACAATCATGTCCTTGAAAACATCGATTCTGTCTTGGACTAATTGCAGATAATGGGTATGTATTTTTTGTTTGAAAGTCATTTTTTAAAGTTTAACCACAAAGTTCACTAAGAAGGCACAATGTTCACGAAGTTTTTTTTTTAAAATTATAGTTCTGCATTTACAAAAAGTTTAACCTCAAAGAATACTAAAGGTTGTTATAAAATTTTTAATTATATTTTCTGTGGTCTTTGTGTCTTCTTTGTGAACTTTGTGGTTAAATAAAAACTAAAAATCAAATTTATAGTTCGCTCCTAAAATCAATTGAAAACCCTGAACTGGATAATTTAACCATTTTTCATAAGCTTTATTGGTAATATTATTGGCTTTTAAAAAGGCTGTTAATCGGTCGCTGTATTTGAATCCAACATTTGCATTTATATCAAAATACGAAGGTAAAGTAAAAGGCCCCGGCTGAGCGATATATACCATATCGGTATTCAACTTTTGATCTTTACGCTCGCCTACATAAAACACATTTGCACCAGCAAACCATTTTGATGTTATATTAAAATTAATATTTGAGTTTAATTTAATCGTTGGCAAGTTCCACGCTTCGCTTTGAAAATCATTGGTATAACTATTAAAAGTCCCGTTAATTCCAAAAGATACAGTTGTAGAAAAATCAGCTTTTAATTCCCCATAAAAACTCAATGTTTTCATATCGTCATAAACCATTTGGAAGGAATTCCCAAAAGCATACTCCTGATTTGTAGCATTTTCATTATAATCATTGCTTTTAAACAACGCTTTATTTCTTTCATTCACGTACGATGCTTTAATGTTATAACTTACATTATTAGTCAATTTCCCTTTTAAACCAGCATAAATATCATATTGTTTATCCGTTGGTGCAATATTTAATGTTGGGGACAGAAACGGGTTTTCATTAACAAAATCCATATAAGAATTTTGCTCCAAGTTTCCTTCGGCTCCAGCGTAGAAAATCATCAAATCACCAACTACTTTATAAGAAGCATTGAATTTTGGATAAACCAGAAACTTATTATTATTGTTTTCATTATCCAAACTATAAAATACAGCTGCTCCAATATTTAGCGTCCAATCCTCTTTTTGCATTACAAAACTTGGTGCAATACCAAAATTAGTATAACCATATTTCACAGGCTGTGAATTCGTATTTGAATAATTTTTCTTAAAGCTACCACCTACATAATCAACAATTAAATTTGTTTTCACGGCACTTTCCATCACATCAAACTGCACTATTGGTTTAACATAAAATCTATTTTCAGAAGATTCAAAAAGATCCGAAAAATGATTGAATTTAACACTCATTTTATTTAAAACACTCTCGTTAAAATCTATTTTTCCCCCAAGTGATATTGTATTATACGTTTGTTGCGGATTGATTTCGTTAATCAAATTTGCTCTATCCTGAGGTGTCAAAATATTCCCAAAACCAGCGGGTAATCCGTACCAATTGTAAATTTGATTTTGATAACCTAAATCTAGATTCAACGACAAATCTCTTTGATTAGATCCGTACGTTAAATCAATCGCGGTGTCATAAAAACGATCATCCAACATTACATTTTTAATACCGCCTTGTGACGAATGATGACGAAACATTCCACCAACATAATGCGTATTGTTCAAATCGTGATTAACAAATAATTCCCC
>JBJOQF010000073.1:0-20436 GCA_046050185.1 Bacteroidota bacterium | reverse complement strand
AAAGAACAATTAATCGTAGAGTTGTACAACAAATAATAATTGACTTAGTCGAAATTTATGGCAATATTTAATTTTCAGAAGCCCGATAAAGTTATCATGATTGATTCTACAGATTTTGAAGGTAAATTCGAATTTAGACCTTTAGAACCTGGTTATGGATTAACTGTTGGTAATGCACTTAGAAGAGTTTTGCTTTCAGCATTAGAAGGTTTTGCAATTACATCTGTTCGTATTGAAGGTGTAGATCATGAGTTTTCTACTATCTCAGGTGTTGTTGAAGATGTTACAGAAATTATCCTTAATCTTAAACAAGTACGTTTTAAACGTCAGATTGAAGATGTGGATAATGAATCAGTTTCTATTTCAGTTACAGGAAAAGATCAGCTAACTGCTGGTGATTTTCAAAAATTTCTTTCTGGATTTCAAGTTTTAAATCCAGATCTTGTAATTTGTAATTTGGATAGTAAAATTAAGTTAAGTCTTGATTTGACAATTGAAAAAGGTAGAGGGTACGTTCCTGCTGAAGAGAACAAAAAACAGAATGCTGCAATCGGTACTATTTTTACAGATTCAATTTTTACACCTGTAAAAAATGTAAAATATGCTATTGAAAACTTTCGTGTTGAGCAAAAAACAGATTATGAAAAATTAGTTTTTGAAATTAAAACTGATGGTTCTATTAATCCAAAAGATGCTTTAACTGAAGCTGCTAAAGTTTTGATTCACCATTTCATGTTGTTTTCTGATGAAAGAATAACACTCGAGGCTGATGAAATTGCACAAACAGAATCGTATGATGAAGAGTCATTGCACATGAGACAATTGCTTAAAACTAAGCTTGTTGACATGGACTTATCTGTAAGAGCATTAAATTGTTTGAAAGCGGCTGAAGTTGATACACTTGGTGATTTAGTATCGTTCAATAAAAATGACCTAATGAAATTCCGTAATTTTGGTAAAAAATCATTAACAGAACTAGATGAACTAGTTGCTATTAAGAATTTGAACTTTGGAATGGATTTAGCTAAATACAAACTAGATAAAGAATAATCTAATCCGCTTTGGCGGATTAAATTTCATAAAGCAATGAGACACGGAAAAAAATTCAATCACTTAAGCAGACAGACTGCACATAGAAAATCTATGTTAGCTAATATGGCTTGTTCTCTTATTGAGCACAAACGTATTAACACTACTGTAGCTAAAGCAAAAGCGCTTAAACAATTTGTTGAGCCTTTAATAACAAAATCAAAAGCTGATACAACTCATAATCGTCGTATCGTTTTTGGATACTTACGTAGCAAGTATGCTGTTACTGACTTGTTCAGAGACGTAGCTGCTAAAGTAGGAGACCGTCCAGGTGGATACACTCGTATCATTAAAGTTGGAAATCGTTTAGGAGATAATGCTGATATGGCAATGATCGAATTAGTAGATTTCAATGAACTTTACAATGGTGGTAAAAAAGAAGTTAAAAAAGCAAAAAGCCGTCGTGGTGGTAAAGCTAAGAAAGCTGATGAAGCTACTGAAGCTCCAGTTACTGAATCTGAAACAACTACTGACACTGCTGAATAATTATGAAAATAATCATTCTATAAAAATCAAGGATAAGCTAATACTAGTTTATCCTTTTTTTTTGATTTTTTTTAATTTCAGAAGCACAACATTATATTTTTAAGAGATATTTTACCTGCTTTTTGCTATATCTTTTTCTTGTTTTCATCCTTTCGTTCAAATAATAAGAAAAAGGATGTCGGTTCAAACGAAGTTCACTTAACTCCTATAAAAAATAGAACTAAGTGAAGCAATTAGGGCTATACAGAATGTTTGTTTTTATAAAAAGTTTCAAAAAGATACAATCTAAATCAAAAAGTATATTTCTTTTAATCTTTAGATGTTTTTCTTTAAAATATAAATTTTAAAAAACATTGCATCCATTGTTTTAAAGAATTAAATTTGCACAATATTTAACTACACATGAAACGAATTTTTCGAGTTACATGAGACTATTAAAAAAATAATAGAAACCAACGAATGAAATATACAACACGACAAAAAGCAATTCTTCTATTAAGTGACGGAACCATATTCCATGGTAAATCTATTGGAATCAGTGGAACTACTTTTGGAGAAGTTTGTTTTAACACAGGAATGACAGGTTACCAAGAGATATTTACGGACCCTTCTTATTTTGGTCAATTAATGGTAGCTACTAATGCTCATATTGGAAACTATGGAATAAACGATTCAGAAGTTGAATCAAAAAGTATTAAAATTGCTGGTTTAGTTTGTAAAAATTTTAGCTTCAATTATTCTCGTGAAGGTGCTTCAGGGAGTTTAGAAGACTATTTTGTAAAACAAAATCTTATTTGTATCTCAGATGTAGATACACGTGCTTTGGTAAGCTACATACGTGATAATGGCGCTATGAATGCTGTAATTTGTACAGATGAAACACCAATTGAAGAACTAAAAATAGCATTGGCAAAAGTGCCTGAGATGAAAGGATTGGAATTAGCTTCTAAAGTTTCTACTACAGAACCTTACTTTTTTGGTGATGAGAACGCAACATATAAAATTTCTGCACTTGATTTAGGGATTAAAACGAATATACTTCGTAACCTTGCTAAAAGAGATTGTTATATTAAAGTATTTCCTTTTGATTCGACTTACCAAGATTTAGCGGCATTTAATCCAGATGGTTATTTTTTATCTAATGGGCCTGGTGATCCTGAGCCTCTTTCTAGTGCTATTCAAGTAGCAAAGGAAATTTTGGAAAACAATAAACCTTTATTCGGAATCTGTCTTGGACATCAAGTAATTGGTTTGGCAAACGGAATATCAACGTATAAAATGTTTAATGGGCATAGAGGAATAAATCATCCTGTAAAAAATATTATTACTGGAAAAGGAGAAATTACTTCTCAAAATCATGGTTTTGCTGTTAATAAGGAAGAATTAGACAGTCATCCTGATTTAGAAATCACACATCTTCATCTAAACGATGGAACAGTTGCAGGTATGCGTATGAAAAATAAAAATTGTTTTTCAGTTCAGTATCACCCGGAAGCTAGTCCTGGACCGCATGATTCTTCTTATTTATTCGATCAATTTATTGAAAATATAAAAGGCTGAAAATTGGCTTAACATTCAATGTTACTCAAATATTTATTAAAAAAGGGGTTTGACTAAAAGTTTGAACTGCCCCCAAATAGTGTCTAACTTTTTGGGGGCAGTTCAAAAAAGTCAAACCCCTTTTTTTGTTGAATGATGTAAACTTACATTCCGAAAGGATATGTTTCCGGAATTTGATGACCATCTGGTTGAATATGTATGGGGTGTAATGCACTTGTTTCATCTAGAAAAATAAAAGCATCGTATCTTTTTGGCAGTATTGTAGGGACATAATTCCCATATCTTTCGTGTTCTGGATTATATACTACTCCAATTGCCCTATGTCCTATGTAGGAAGAAAGATGTTTTTCTTCTTTTACTTTGTTCATCAATAATAATTTATTTTTACCGTTTCCGGCATAATGAAAAGCATGTTCCCAACTTCCTGCAACTGCCTCCGGAACTTTTATTTTTCGCATGGAATCACCCCATTCTCTACCAGCAACCACACTTCCTTTGTAGGAACCAAATCCTACTGCAATAACTCCTTCGCTCAAATGTTGTTCTCTTAATAACTGTCCCACATTTACCATTCCTTCAGATGCCATTTCAGTAGCACGTGCATCGCCAATATGAGTATTGTGTTCCCAAACTATTATTTTTGCTTCTTTTCCGTGAAATTTCATGAGGCGTTCAATAGTTGAGACCATGTGTTCATCACGAATATTCCAGGATGCGGAACCTCTTTTTATCATGGCACGATAGTATTTTTCAGCATTTCTGGCAATGAATGCATTTTGTTCTGTACTCATAACATTTTCTGCATCAGAATTGTAGTTAGGTGCATTTTTTATGATTTCAGTAAGCAGGTGTACGATTTCTTTTTCACATAATTCCGGCACGTATGCAGAAGCTCTTGCGTAAGATTGGCCCTCGTCTTTGCCAAAAGGTTCAAAGCATTTCATGGCTGTTTTTGCAACTGCGAGTGCTTTTTGGTCATTTTTTTCTAAATATTGAATGATCGAGTTCATAGATTCCCTGAAACTGTACACATCTAAACCATAAAATCCGATTCTCTTATCAGCGGATAAATCTTCATTATAAACCTTGAGCCAGTCTATGAATGCTGCCGTTTCCCAATTTGCCCACATCCAGGTTGGCCATCTTTTAAATTCATTCATGACACTATAGATGTCTTTTCCAGAATTTAGATACCCTTTCGCATATCGATTCAAACGATAGCAATCAGGCCAATCCCCTTCGACTCCTACAAATGAAAATCCTTTTTCCTTAATTAGTCGTTGGGTAATTTTAGCTCTCCAGACATAATATTCATGCGTTCCGTGAGAGGCTTCGCCTAAAAGAACATATTTAGCGTCTCCTATATAATCGATTAATGAATCTAAATCTTCAAAATTTTCCAATGGAGAAGATGTTTTCTTTAATAATTCTATAATTTCACTAGAATTAATTAAATTGTTAAGGTTTTTAAAAGTTTCCATCACATTTTTATTTTTTAAATTAATACATTGGAATTGTTAAAATTTATAATAAAAAAAAGACGATAAAAAGTATGTTTTTATCTTTAGAAAAAAAAAGTAAAGTTAGCTTATATTATTGATAATGAGGTGTTTTTGGTTTTGTTTGTTTATTGGTTTTAGTTTAAAAATAGTATCGCTAAGTTTTCGATATGTAGTGATAATTTGGGTGTTTTTATTTTAATGGAATGGTAAAAAATAACAAATAATGTAAAAATAAATTCTTAAAATAGCTTAAATGTTTTGTTTGTGAAAAAATTATAACGTTTTCGTTAATAACATTCATTATTTTCATTAAATGATTACAAAAGATAGAATATATTTGTATTTTAAAATTTAAATTTTAGTATTATGAGTATAATTATCAAAATTCACGCAAGACAAATTTTCGATTCAAGAGGAAATCCTACAATTGAAGTAGATGTAATTACAGATAATGGTGTTTTAGGAAGAGCTGCAGTACCTTCAGGTGCTTCAACTGGAGAACATGAAGCAGTTGAATTACGTGATGGAGGAAAGGCATTTCTTGGAAAAGGAGTTTTAAATGCTGTGAAAAATGTTAATACCATTATTTCTGAAGAACTTGTTGGCGTTTCAGTTTTCGAACAAAATGTTATTGATCAAATGATGATCGATTTAGATGGTACTCCAAATAAATCTAACTTAGGAGCAAATGCAATTTTAGGTGTTTCTCTAGCTGTTGCAAAAGCTGCTGCTAACGAATTAGGTTTGCCTTTATACAGATACGTAGGTGGTGTTTCTGCGAATACATTACCAGTTCCAATGATGAATATCATCAATGGAGGTTCTCATTCTGATGCGCCTATTGCATTTCAAGAATTTATGATTTTCCCTGTGAAAGCAACATCTTTTTCACATGCAATGCAAATGGGAACGGAAATTTTCCATAGTTTGAAAAAAGTGTTACACGATAGAGGTCTTTCAACTGCAGTAGGTGATGAAGGTGGTTTTGCACCAAATCTTCCTGGAGGAACTGAAGATGCTTTGGATACTATTAAAAAAGCAGTTGAAACTGCAGGATATACTTTTGGAGATGAAATTATGATCGCTTTAGATTGTGCTTCAGCTGAGTTTTATGTAAATGGAAAATACGATTACACTAAATTTGAAGGAGAAACAGGTAAGATTAGATCTTCTGCAGAGCAAGTAGATTATTTAGCAGAATTAGTGGCTAAATACCCAATTATTTCTATCGAAGACGGAATGGATGAAAATGACTGGGACGGATGGAAATTACTTACTGAGAAAATTGGTGATAAGGTACAATTAGTTGGAGATGATTTATTCGTTACAAATGTAGCGCGTTTAGCTACAGGTATTGAAAAAGGAATCGCTAATTCAATTCTTGTGAAAGTGAACCAAATTGGAACTTTGACCGAAACTATCGCAGCAGTTAACATGGCTAAAAATGCAGGGTATACTTCAGTAATGTCACACCGTTCAGGAGAGACAGAAGATAACACAATTGCAGATTTAGCGGTAGCTTTGAATTGTGGTCAAATTAAAACAGGTTCAGCTTCTCGTTCAGATCGTATGGCTAAATACAACCAATTGTTAAGAATTGAGGAAGAACTAGGGAGTACAGCTTATTTTCCAGGTAAAAATGCTTTCAAAATAAAATAATTTCAGAATATTTTATTTAAAAAGCCATTCATGTAAAGTGAGTGGCTTTTTTTTAACAGTTTTAACAATTTCATTGTGTTATTCATTTTTTAATTTCTTTGAAATTCCCTAGATTTGGTAAATTATTATTTTAAAAGTTTTATTTCCAATTATATTATGTCAAAAACAGCAACATTAGAAATAGATGGCAAAAAATTTGAACTTCCTATCATTGTAGGGACTGAAAATGAGGTTGCAATCGATATTAACAAATTACGTGATTTGTCAGGTGCGATTACGATTGATCCTGGCTACAAAAATTCAGGTTCTTGTAAAAGTGAAATTACTTTCCTTGATGGAGAGCTTGGAATTTTGCGTTATAGAGGTTATTCAATAGAAGATTTAGCTGAAAAGGCAGATTTTTTAGAAGTTTCTTATCTTTTAATTTTTGGAGAATTGCCAACTAAAGTTCAGTTGGATCAATTTGAAAATGATATCAGAAAATATACTTTGGTAAACGAGGAAATGAAAAACATCATTGACGGTTTTCCAAAAACAGCTCACCCAATGGGTGTTTTAGCTGCTTTGACAAGTGCTTTGACTGCATTTAATCCAAAGTCAGTGAATGTTGAAAATGATAAAGAGATGTATGAAGCAGTTTGCAAAACCATGGGTAAATTCTTGGTAATTGCAACTTGGACATACAGAAAAAGCATGGGGTATCCTTTAAATTATTATGATAATACAAAGGGATATGTAGAGAATTTTATGCGTTTAATGTTTGAATTACCAACTGAGCCTTATAAAGCAAGCCCTGTTGTTATTGAAGCGTTAGATAGGTTGTTTATTCTTCATGCGGATCATGAACAAAATTGTTCTACATCAACAGTTAGAATGGTAGGTTCTTCTCACGCGGGTTTATTTGCTTCAATATCAGCAGGAGTTTCGGCACTTTGGGGGCCTTTACATGGCGGGGCTAATCAAGCAGTACTTGAAATGTTGGAAGAAATTTATAAAAACGGTGGTGACGCTGAGAAATATATAGCTAAAGCAAAAGATAAAAATGATCCTTTCAGATTGATGGGATTTGGTCATAGAGTATATAAAAATTTCGATCCAAGAGCAAAAATCATTAAAAAAGCAGCTAATGAAGTTTTAGGAACTTTAGGAGTGGAAGATCCAATTCTTGCTATCGCTAAGAAACTGGAGGAATCGGCTTTAGAAGATGAATATTTCAAATCAAGAAACTTATATCCAAATGTAGATTTCTATTCGGGAATTATTTACAGAGCATTAGGGATTCCTACAGATATGTTTACTGTAATGTTCGCTATAGGTCGTTTACCTGGCTGGATTGCACAATGGAAAGAAATGAGAGAAAATAAAGAGCCTATAGGAAGGCCAAGACAAGTATACACTGGTAGTCCTTTGAGAGACTTTATTCCATCTGATAAAAGATAAATTCAATTCAAAAAGCTTCACTAATTTGTGAAGCTTTTTTTATATTTGTTAAAAGTGAAAATCCATGTTAGCGTTAAATGTAAAAAATGAAACTTCAAGATTAAGAGCCGTAGTTTTAGGTTCAGCGATTGATAATGGACCAACACCAATGGCTGACGAAGCCTATGATCCAAAATCATTAGAGCATATTTTAGCGGGTACTTATCCTAAAGAATCGGATATGGTTGCTGAAATGGAAGCTTTTAATAAAGTCCTTCAAAAATATAAGGTTACTGTTTTTCGACCAGAAATGATTGCCAATTACAATCAGATATTTACTAGAGATATTGGTTTTGTTATAGATGATATTTTTATTAAATCAAATATATTGCCAGACAGAGAAAGGGAGTTAGATGCGATACAATATATTATTGATCAAATTGATTCTAAAAAAGTCCTTCGTCCTCCAGAAGAAGTACACATTGAAGGAGGAGATGTAATTTTGTGGAATGATTACATATTTGTTGGAACTTATAAAGGAAGTGACTACAAAGACTATATTACAGCAAGAACGAATATTCAAGGAGTTCAATATATTAAAGACTTGTTTCCAAATAAAATTGTGAAAGGATTTGATTTGGTAAAATCAAAAATCGAAGCCCGTGACAATGCTCTGCATCTGGACTGTTGTTTTCAACCTGTTGGAAAAGATAAAGGGATTATATATAAAAGAGGATTCCGTGAAGAAGCAGATTATCTATTTCTTGTGAATCTTTTTGGAAAAGAAAACTTGTTTCATATTAAAAGAAACGAAATGTATAATATGAATTCTAATGTTTTTTCTATAGATACAAATGTTATAGTTTCTGAAAAAAAATTTAAAAGATTAAATAATTGGTTGCGAGCAAATGGGTTTGTTGTTGAAGAAATTCCTTATGCAGAAATTGCAAAACAAGAAGGTTTATTGCGATGTTCTACCTTGCCTTTAATAAGAGATTAATTTTTTAGCCGCACTGTAGAGCCGCACTGCAGTGCAGCTCTACAGTGCGGCTCTACAAAAAAACGAAATGTAAAAAAATGAAACAGACAACAAATTCCATATTGATGATTCGACCGGTTGCGTTTCGAATGAACGAACAAACGGCAGTAAATAATTATTATCAAAAAGTATTGGACGGACTTTTACCGGCTACGGTAAATGCAAAAGCGCAACAAGAATTTGATGCTTTTGTGGAGAAATTAAGAACTGTAGGTGTTGATGTTAACGTTATTGATGATGCTTCAAATGCAGACACTCCGGATAGTATTTTCCCAAATAATTGGGTTTCTTTTCATGAGAATGGTGATGTTGTGCTGTATCCAATGTTTGCCGAAAATCGTCGTCAGGAACGTCGCGAAGATATTTTAGACATACTGGAAGATAAAGGATTTGTAATCAATAATATAATGGATTACACATCGGCTGAGGAGGATGGTTTTTTCTTGGAAGGAACCGGGAGTTTAGTTTTGGATAGAGCTAATAACAAAGCGTATTGCGCGTTATCTCCTAGAGCTGATGAAGAATTATTTATCGAATTTTGTGAAGATTTTGATTATGCACCCGTAATTTTTGAAGCTTTTCAAACAGTCGATTCTGAGCGAAAACTGATTTACCACACGAATGTTATGATGTGTATAGGGGAAACGTTTGCGGTGATTTGTTCTGATTGTATTGATGATAAAAAAGAGCGCAAAATGGTTTTGGATAACCTAAAAGAAAACGGAAAAGAAATCATTCTCATTACCGAAGCTCAAATGAACAGTTTTGCAGGAAATATGCTTGAGGTTCGTGGTGTTAATAACAAAAGATATTTGGTTATGAGCGCAGCTGCACATCAAAGTTTAACACCTAAACAGATTGAACAATTGGAAAAACACGCTGAAATTTTAAGCTCTAGTTTAGATACAATAGAAGCTTGTGGCGGAGGAAGTGCCAGATGTATGATGGCAGAGATTTTCTTGCCTAAAAATTAATTTAAATTAGCTCTGACAAGATTTTAAGTCTTGTCAGAGTTGGCTTGAATACTTGTTTTTAGGTTAAGTTCCCTTTAATAATATTGATAATTGCGCTTACAATATATTGAATCCCAATTGCAATTACAATAAAACCAATGATTCTCGAAATAGCAACAATCCCTGATGCTCCGAGTATTTTTGCTAAATAATGAGCACTTCTAAGAATAATAAAAATAGCAACAGCTATAGCAAGAATGGCTAACGAGGATATAATAATATCGCTTGTAGCATTGTGTTCCTGATAAAATGCAATAAGTAAAGAAATAGATCCAGGACCGGCAAGCATAGGAATAGCTAGCGGAGTCAAGGCAATATCATTTCTTTTTTGAGCATCGGTTTCTATCTTTTTATTAATCCCTCTTTTTTTATTGAATTTTCCTGAAAGCAATGAAAATCCAGAGCTTACGATAATTATTCCTCCAGCAATTCGAAGTGCGTCAATACTGATTCCAAAAAACATCAAAACATATTGGCCAATAAAAAAAGAGATTATAAGAATGGCAAAAACATTAATTGCGGTCCATAAGGAAATTCTGGAACGTTCCTGTTTCGTATCATCTTGTGTAAGTCCAACAAATATTGGAACAGTACCAATAGGGTTTAATACTGAAAAAAGAGCAACGAACAGGTAAATAAAAAGATCCATATTATTCTATTTAATGCTGTAAAAATACTCTTTTTTTTGTGCCATGAAATGATTAAATGTTATGATATTGTTTTGATTGCTTTTGTAACTAAACCTAATAATTGCTAAACTCATGACCCTTTTTTGATTACTTTTGCAAAATATAATTACACAAAATGATGAAAAATAAAAAAACCTTGGTTCTTGGAGCTTCAACAAAATCAGCCAGATATTCTTTTATGGCAATTGAAAAATTGGTTGAAAAAGGGCATTCTGTTCTTGCAATTGGTCAAAATGCGGGTGAAGTAGCAGGAATAAAAATCCAGACTAAGGCGATTCCTTTAAAAAATATCGATACGGTTACACTTTATCTAAATCCTTTGCGTCAGCGTGATTACTATAATTATATTGTTGAGGCACAACCTAAACGTGTTGTTTTTAATCCAGGTACTGAAAATCCGGAGTTCTATCAATTGTTGAAATTAAATGACATCAAAGTTGAGATAGCTTGTACGCTGGTTATGTTAGCAACAAATCAATATTAGTTTTTTTGGAGCAATTTACTTCGTCAGTTCGCTTCGCTCGTGTCCAGCTGTTCGCTATGTCTTTTCTTGCCCCTGAAAAAGCGGAACAAGAAAATGATGCCGATGCTTACCGAAACTTCGGGATAGGCTACAACTAAAATTGTGTTTCAGAAGTAGTATTCTTGCTAATCAATAACAATCCAAGAAAAGTGATTAGTCCGTTTACGATAATCAGTTCGTTATCGAAAACATATCCAAAAAATAATGTTTTTGAATTTTCACTAATAAGAAAAGTTACAGCAGGAGATAAGAAGCAAATTATAGGAACAA
The DNA here is from genome assembly GCA_046050185.1 of Bacteroidota bacterium. GTDB lineage: Bacteria > Bacteroidota > Bacteroidia > Flavobacteriales > Flavobacteriaceae > Flavobacterium. The sequence continues at coordinate 9,187 of JBJOQF010000073.1, read as the reverse complement.
ATTTGTCTTTAACAGTCTTCAGCTTTACAAATAATCCAAAACAATACAGTCCCAAAAGGGGGCCATACGTATAGGAAGCCACCCTGAAAATCATTCCTACCACAGAACTATCATTAATAGCATTAAAGAAAATAATTACCAAAAACATCAAAAACGAAAAGGCAATATGAACAAAATGTCTGGTTCGTACTATGTTTGGTTTATTTAAATTTTCGGTTTTATCCATACCTAAAAAATCCACACAAAAAGAAGTCGTAAGTGCCGTTAAGGCTGAATCAGTAGTGGCAAAGGTTGCTGCTGTTAATCCCAATAAAAAAATAACTGAAGGAATTAATGCCAAATGATGAAAAGCAATTTCTGGGAAAAGTAAATCGGTTCGGGGTTTCCTGGTAACTAAATCTGTTGGTACTTCGATTCCATTTTTATTGGCATAAATATAAAGTAAAGCGCCTACGCTTAGAAAAAAAATATTGATAAGCACAAATATCCCCGTAAATGTAAACATGTTTTTTTGGGCTTCGCCAATGTTCTTACAACTCAAGTTTTTCTGCATTAAATCCTGATCTAAACCTACCATGGCAATGGTTACAAATATTCCTCCCAGAATTTGTTTTACAAAATGGAACTTATTTGATATAAAATCTTCGAAGAAAAATACTTTAGAATAATTACTGTTTTTTACTTCCTCAAAAGCCTCAAAAATATTCAAATTTAAACTTCTGCAAATAAAGAATATCGTTAAAAAAACAGATGAAACTAAGAAGAAAGTTTGTAAAGTGTCAGTTATAATAATCGTTTTTAATCCGCCACGATAAGTATAAGCAAATATTAAAGTCAGCGAAATCAAAACTGTAACGGCAAAATGGATTTCATAAAAATCAAAAACATAGCGTTGTAAAACAATCACAACCAAATATAATCTAAAGGAAGAGCCTATTGTTCTACTTATCAGGAAAATTGTTGCTGCAGTCTTGTAAGAATAAATTCCTAGCCGATGTTCTATATAACCATAAATAGAAGTCAAATTCATTCGGTAGTACAAAGGCAACAGCACTTTTGCAATAATGACAAAACCAATTGCATTACCTAATACGAACTGAAAATACTTGAATTGTTCTCCGCTTGGCGCTCCCACTTCTCCCGGAACCGAAATAAAAGTCACTCCTGAAAGTGCTGTTCCAATCATTCCGAAGGCTACCAAATACCATTTTGAATTTTTATTGGCCTTAAAAAAAGCATCATTTCCACTGTCTTTTTTGCTAACAGTATGAGAGATGTAAAATAAAATTCCAAAATAAACGATTATAAGTAGTAAAATGGTGCTTGGAGTCATTTTTTGAATTTAAAGTGACCAAAATACGATTTTTTGTTTAATCGATATATTTGTTTAGCAGTTTAATTATTTAACAGTTTGCGGATTAGCCGTTTTATTCCTTTAACCATTTTATCGATTAAACAAATAAACAAATTACTACATTTGCATTTATGGAATTTTCTTCAAAATTAATAGAAAAAGCAGTTAATGAAATGTCTCAATTACCGGGAATTGGTAAACGAACAGCGTTACGATTAGTATTACATTTATTGAAACAGCCCAAAGAACAAACAAGTTTTTTGTCACAGGCTTTGGTTGCTATGCGAGAAGATATTAAGTATTGCAATAGCTGTCACAATATCTCGGATAGTGTGTTATGCGAAATTTGTGCTAACAAAAGTAGAAATCACCAAATCATTTGTATCGTAGAAGATATTCGTGATGTAATGGCTATTGAAAATACAGGCCAATTTAGAGGGATTTATCATGTTCTTGGAGGTAAAATTTCGCCTATTGACGGTGTTGGACCTAGTCAATTAAATATTATTACATTAGTCGAAAAAGTAAAATCAGGAAATGTAAACGAAATCATTTTTGCTTTAAGCTCTACTATGGAAGGCGATACAACTAATTTTTATATCTATAAACAAATCGCCGATTGTGAAATAATTATATCTACAATTGCGAGAGGAATTTCGGTAGGTGATGAACTGGAATATGCTGATGAAGTTACCTTGGGCAGAAGTATATTGCAAAGAGTTCCATTTGAAAAGTCTTTTAAAAATAATTAATCCCATTTAATGAATCGTGAAGCTTTTTAAATCATAAATGAAAAGCTATATTTGTTGTTAAAAATATTAAAAATGAGCAAATCTGTACTCTATTTATTGCTAATTATTAGTGTGTTGTTTTCTTCTTGTATTTCAACTCAAGATTTAATTTATCTTCAAAAAAAGAATAATTCACAAGATGATTCCTCTATTTCAGCGGTGGAATCAAAGCCTTACAGATTGCAAACGAATGATGTTTTGAGTATTACTATAAAAGCAATAGATCCAAAATTAGTTGCTATTTTTAGTCCTACAAATGAGGGTAGCGTTGGTAAATCAGATTCAGGATTGTATTTTGATGGTTTCACGGTTGATGATCATGGAAATATTAGAGTTCCGGTTTTGGGGGAATTAAATGTTATCGGATATACTTTGGATGAAATAAGAGTTAGAATAGAGAAGCAATTATTAGCAGAATATTTCAATAAAGAGGCTAATATTTTTGTGACGGTAAAATTAGCGGGTTTTAGATATACTATCAATGGAGAAATTGGAGGTCCAGGTACAAAAACATTATTTCAAGAGCATGTAACTATCATGGAAGCTATTGCAAATGCAGGAGATATTACGATTACTGGAAATAGAAAAGCGGTTACGATAATGAGAAAAACACCAACTGGGGTTCAAATGCAGGATTTAGATCTTACGGATATAAATGTGATGCAATCACCTTATTATTATTTGCAACCGAATGATTATATTTATGTAAAACCACTTAAGCAAAAAACTTGGGGAACCGGAAAAACAGGAATAGAATCTTTGGGTACAATTATTACACTGTTGTCATTGGCAACAACTACCTTTTTATTACTAAAAAATTAAAACAGAGTTCAAAAAATGTTAGATATAAAAGATTTTTCGATTTTTGAAAACCAAGTAAGTTTTGACTTCAAGGGATTCTTAATAAAAATCGGAAGTTATTGGAAATGGTTTCTGCTGAGTTTATTAATCACTTTCACTATAGCCTATCAAGTTAATATTCGTAAACAAAAAATTTACGGTATGGAAACGGTTATTTCCGTAAAGGAAGAAAGTAATCCTCTTTTTACGTCTAATACCAGTTTAGTTTTTAATTGGGGTGGTACTTCAGATCAGGTTCAAACTATTTCGACTACGTTGCAATCCAGATCTCATAATGAATTGGTTGTAGATAAACTGCAATATTATATTGACTATTTAGTTCAGGGCAAATACAATCTTGAAGATGCTTATGGTGCTGTTCCTTTCTATGTAAATATTGATAAATCAAAAGGTCAATTAACAGGAAATCTGATTGGAATTAAATTTTTGAGTGAAAATGTATATGAAATCAGAATCCCTTTTGAGAATCAAAATGTTTCATTAATAACTTATACTAATAATTCATATAGTAATACAGCAGTTGAAACTGGTGATTTTGTAAAAAGATATACCGTAGGAGAGCAGGTATCATTGCCTTTTTTAAATTGGAAATTACAAATAAAAGACAACCCTGGTTTTTATAAAGGGAATGAATATTTTGTACAGTTTAATGATTTTGACGGAACGGTATCTGGATACAAAGGAATAAACGTTAAATCAGACGACAAAGGAGGCTCCATAATTACTTTAGGAATGCAAGGAGTTAATAAAGCGAGAATGGTTGAGTATTTGAATGCGACCGTTAAAATGCTTATAAAAAGACAATTAGACAGTAAAAATCAGTTTGCGACGAATACAATTGCTTTTATAGATAGTACATTGGTTGCGATGGAATCCCAATTAAAAGAAACAGGAAATGAACTAAAATCCTTTAGGAAAGATAAAAACATCTATGATATAGAAGAAGGCGGATCTAAGTTTTCGGATAAGATTCTAGAATTTGATGTCAAGAAAGACGAAGTCAATCGTAAAATGGCATACTATAATTCGCTGAAAGCATACTTAAAAAACAGTGTGAATTATGCTAAACTTCCAGCGCCATCAGTAGCTGGAATTGAAGATCCAAATATTGTTGTAAATGTTTCAAAATTGATTGCATTGTCTACCCAAAGATCAGAAATGGCTTATGCGGTAAAAAGCGATAAAATATTCAAAGATTTTGACAATCAAATGGAGGCTGTTAAAAATGTATTATTAGAAAACATTGCTACCGCCAAGGCTTCTTTGAAATATGATTTAGCAATTGTAAGCAGTAAAATTAATGAAACGGAAAGCACTATAAAGCAACTTCCTGAAGACCAGCAAGAGCTAATCAAGATTAAAAGGAAGTATGATTTAAGTGATAACATTTACAGTACTTTTCTTCAAAAAAGAAGTGAAGCTGATATTGTTAAGGCAGCAAATTTGTCGGATATTCATTTTATAGATCCCGCAAAAGATGTTGGAGGAGGACTTGTAGGTCCAAAAACATCTGTAAATTATGTGTTAGCATTATTTTTGGGAATATTATTTCCATTACTATTTGTATTTGCCATTTTCTTCATCAATAATTCGATTCAGAACACTGATGATATCAGTAAGTTGACACAAATTCCTTTGATAGGTGTTGTGGGGATGAATAAGGAGAATACTACTTTGGCAGTTTTCGAGAAACCTAAATCTGCTTTGTCAGAATCCTTTAGAGCCATTCGCTCTTCACTCCAGTTTTTATATAAAAAACAAAATTTAGATGGAGCTAAGACTCTAATGATAACATCATCAGTGAGTGGGGAAGGGAAAACGTTTTGTTCCATAAATATTGCTACGGTATTTGCTCTCAGCGAGAAAAAAACAGTAGTTATTGGTCTTGATTTAAGAAAACCTAAACTGTTTGCTGAATTTAATTTATCCAATGAAGTTGGAATTGTAAATTATCTGATTAAGCAAAAAACAGTTGAAGAAATTATCAATCATACCCATGTTCCTTATCTGGATGTTATTCTCTCAGGACCAGTTCCACCAAATCCGGCTGAAATGATTATGAGTGAGGGAATGAAAGAATTAATTGAAGAATTAAAGACAAAATATGATTATATTATATTGGACACACCTCCGGTTGGGCTAGTGTCCGATGCCCTGGAGTTAGCTCAGTATTGCGATGTTACGTTGTATATAGTAAGGCAGAATTTTACTAAAAAAGAAATGATTACTTTATTAAATAACCGAGTGAAACGCGGAGAGTTGAATAACACCAGTATTATTTTGAATGGATTTGAAAATAAAGCTAAATACGGTGCGGGTTATGGTTACGGGTATGGTTACGGATATGGATATGGGACCTACTCAAATGGATATCATGAGGAAGATAAGCCAAAAAATATCTTTGAAACAGTAGTAGATAAATTTCGTAAAAAAAAACTAACTAAGTAATTGATTTTCCTAAATAAAGAAAAGATGATAGTGGAAACAAAAAATACTATATTAATTACTGGAGGTGCAGGCTTTATAGGTTCTAATCTTTGTGAATATTTTTTGTCTAAAGGACATGAAGTTGTTTGTTTGGATAATTTTGCAACAGGATACAGACATAATTTAAAAGATTTTATCAATAATGTTAACTTTCGTTTGATAGAAGGTGACATTCGTAATGCTACTGATTGTCAAAATGCAGTAAAAGGAGTAGATTATGTGTTGCATCAGGCAGCTTTGGGCTCTGTTCCCCGTTCTATAATTGATCCGGTTACTACTAATGATGTCAATGTTTCGGGTTTTTTAAATATGCTTGTTGCTTCTCGTGATGCCAAGGTAAAACGATTTATTTATGCAGCAAGTTCATCTACTTATGGGGATTCAGTTGGATTGCCAAAAGTAGAAGAAGTAATTGGGAAGCCGCTCTCACCTTATGCAATAACAAAGTATGTTAACGAATTGTATGCAGAAATTTTTAGCAGAACGTATGGCATAGAAACCATTGGTTTGCGCTATTTTAATGTTTTTGGTCGGAAGCAAGATCCTAATGGAGCTTACGCGGCAGTTATTCCAAAATTTGTAATGCAACTAATGCAATTGAAAAGCCCAAAAATAAACGGTGATGGAAACTATTCCCGTGATTTTACCTATATTGATAATGTAATTCAAATGAATGAGTTGGCCATGCTGACAAAAAATCCTTTAGCAGTAAATACAGTTTATAATACTGCTTATGGAGATAGAAATACCTTGAATAATCTGGTTGATTATTTAAAAGAATTTTTGTCTAAATATGATCAGAGGATTGCTGCTGTTGAAGTAGAATATGGACCCAATAGAGCGGGAGATATTCCGCATTCTTTGGCGAGTATTGATAAAGCCAAAACAATATTAGGGTATAATCCACGCTATTCGATGCAAGAAGGATTGCAAGAAGCGGTCAGTTGGTATTGGGATAATCTTAAGTAAAATTCCTTTAAGGAAAAAGTGAATAATAGAATAAAGTATATTTGAAAATTATAAAATGAAAATCACAAAAATTTGTTGCATTGGAGCTGGATATGTTGGGGGGCCTACAATGGCAGTTATTGCCCAAAAATGTCCGCAAATTCAAGTTACAGTAGTTGACCTAAATGAAGAGCGTATAGCAGCTTGGAATGATGAAAACATAGACAATATTCCCATTTATGAACCGGGATTAGACAAAATTGTCAGGGAAGCAAGAGGAAGAAATCTTTTTTTTTCGACCGATGTGGAAAAAGCAATATATGAAGCTCAAATAATATTTATATCAGTAAATACACCTACAAAAACCTATGGAAAAGGGAAAGGGATGGCGGCTGACTTGAAGTATATTGAATTGTGTGCCAGGCAAATAGCTAGTGTGGCGAAAAATAACAAAATAGTTGTTGAAAAATCTACACTTCCGGTAAGAACAGCTGAAGCAATCAAAAGTATTCTTGATAATACGGGTAATGGAGTTCAGTTTCAAATTCTTTCTAATCCAGAATTTCTCGCTGAAGGTACGGCAGTTCAAGATTTATTAAATCCCGATAGAATACTAATTGGAGGTGATCCTTCTGAAGAAGGGCAAAGCGCCATACAAGCACTTGTTGATGTTTATTCGAATTGGGTTTCAGCAGATAAAATATTGACTACTAATGTATGGTCATCAGAATTATCAAAACTTACTGCTAATGCTTTTTTAGCACAAAGAATATCTTCTATTAATGCGATGTCAGAACTTTGTGAAAAAACTGGGGCTGACGTAAATGAAGTAGCTAAAGCCATAGGAATGGATAGTAGAATAGGGTCGAAATTCCTAAAAGCTTCTGTTGGATTTGGTGGCTCTTGTTTCCAAAAAGATATATTGAATTTAGTTTATATTGCAAAATCGTATGGATTGAATGAAGTGGCTGATTATTGGGAACAAGTAATTATAATGAATGACCATCAAAAGAGCCGTTTTTCTAATAATATCGTTCAAACACTTTACAATACCGTTTCTGATAAAAAGATAACCTTTTTGGGTTGGGCTTTCAAAAAAGACACTAACGATACCAGAGAATCAGCAGCTATTTATGTTGCCGATGATTTGATAAACGAGCATGCGAAAATTGCTGTATACGATCCTAAAGTATCCATAAAAAAAGTTTTAGCTGATTTGAATTATTTAGAGACTAGAGCGGAGTCAGATAATGCGGATAGCATTGTGTCATTTGATAATCCTTATGAAGCCTGTGTAAATGCTCATGCTATAGCAATTCTAACTGAGTGGGATGAATTTGTTCAGTATGACTGGCAAAAAATTTATGACTCCATGCAAAAACCAGCTTTTGTCTTTGATGGAAGAAACATACTTAATGGTCCAGCTCTCGAAGCGATTGGGTTTGTTTATCAAGGAATAGGTTCATAAACCAAGGTGTATTTATAGTATAATAAACTCACTGGGTGAAATTATTCAAAATGTTAGTTTGAGTGATTTTCTCCCGAAGCTTCGGGATGAAAATTATAATCAAAAGCTAATTACACCCAATGGGTAAAAGTGACATATTTTTATTTCAATACAAAAATGCAAGATGAATTGGTATGTATTGTATACTAAACCTAAATGGGAGAAAAAGGTAGCGGAACAATTGAAAAAAAACGGAATAGAATGCTATTGTCCTTTGATTGTGAAAGTACGTCAATGGTCTGATCGAAAAAAAAAGGTAGAAGTGCCTCTTTTTAATTCCTATGTTTTTGTTCAATTACCAGAATCTGATAGGAATTTAGTATTTCAGTCAGTTGGTGTGGTACGTTATTTATTTTGGTTGGGGAAACCTGCAATTGTAAGGGATGAAGAAATTAAGATCATTAAAAAAGGTCTCGAGGACTCCAATATTTGTGAGATTTCGGTCGCCCCATTTCAAGTTGGAGACAAGATAAAATTAGATTCAGGACCATTTTTAACTCAAACGGCAATTGTCCAAGAAGTAAATAATACTCATTATGTTCTTGTTTTAGAATCATTAGGATGTGTTTTGAAAATGAAGTTTAAATAATAATAACGGTTCAATTGGTATTTTGGCAATCCGGATAAGTTGTATCGTGATACTATTGAAGTATTGGTTTCTATAAAAAAGCAGTATTTGTATAATTAATTACAAATACTGCTTTTTTGTTAAATTATTTAAGAGGTTTAATTTTTTTATACAATCGGGACTGTTTAAATGGGAAATGTTTTAATTTTAAGCCATCTATTTGTTTAGTTGTTGAGATACAGAATGTTACTGATTTCGTTTCTGATAATGTTAATTTTTTAACATTCAATTGTAGGAAGTGGTAAAAAAATCGGTTTAGAGTACCTATATTTGTTTGTATAAATTAGTATGATTTAGGCTCTTTTTTGTGAGTTTGAATCGCGAAGCTGTGAATTATAATTAACAAAAGTTAATTAAAATTATTTAAAAAAATGAGTTCAACTATAAAAATAGCAGTAATTGGTTTGGGTTATGTAGGTTTGCCACTTGCGCGGTTATTTGCAACGAAGCATACTGTTGTAGGATATGACATCAATCAGTCTCGAGTAGCTTCGTTAAAATCAGGAACTGATACTACATTTGAAGTAGAAGATGCCATATTACAAAAAGTATTGCTTGAAAATCCCGGTAACGCTATTGGTTTGTATTGCACAACAGTTTTGGCTGATATT
>JBJOQF010000072.1:0-8450 GCA_046050185.1 Bacteroidota bacterium | reverse complement strand
AAGGCAGAAACGCAATTTTCCCTTTTGAAAATTATAACGACCAAATTATAGACAGTAAAAATGCATTATCAGCTTATTTACATGCTAATGCAAAAAAGTTGATGCTTACTACAGACAAGATGAATTTCCGTAAGGCTTTTGATGATTTAGATTATTTGAATCAGATAAATCCAAATTACAAAAATGTTTTGCAACTCATGGATGAAGCTAAATTTAAAGGTTCAGATTATGTTTCAGTTTACACCAAAAACGAAACCAATATGATTATTCCGGCACGTCTGCAAAATGATTTATTAGACTTTAGCACCTATGGATTAAATGATAAATGGACCGTTTACCACAGTAACAAACAAAGAGAAATTGATTACGATTATGGTATGATGATTAATTTTCGCCAAATTTATATTTCACCGGAGCAAATCAAAGAAAGAGAATTTGTAAAAGAACGCATCATAAAAGATGGCGTAAAAAAACTAATTGATGCGAATGGTAAAGAAGTTGTAGACGAAAAAGGAAAAGTAGTCATGGTTGATAATCTTATAACCGTAAACGCCCGTATTTATGAATCGAGACAATTTAAATCCTGCCAAATTACCGCAAAAGTAGATTATGTAAACTTAAGAAGCAATCAACTCCTACAGTCCTTTCCTGTGACAAGTGAGTTTACTTTCGAAAATATCTATGCAACCTATAAAGGAGACCGACGCGCTTCTGACGATAATTATTACTCTAATTTTGATAAAAGAGCAGTCGCTTTTCCTAACAGTGAACAAATGATTTATGACACAGGTGAAGATTTGAAAGCCAAATTAAAAGATATTATTAGTAGAAATAGATTTCGAAATTAATTATATAAACCAATATAAATAAAGATCAACTCCTTGAAATTTAAATTATTTCAAGGAGTTATTCTTTTTACACAAAACAAACATTGTATTAATTTTTTGTTACAAAACACAAAACAAGCTGTGTATTTAAAAAATAATTGTACTTTTGCACCCATGAATAATATAAGTGTACATATAACTTCTATATCACGGACAAACAGACCTACAGCTTCTCCCGAAGTACGGATACTATAATATAGTACCCACAACGTATTTTGTTTTGTTTTTTATTCATTTTTCATTTATACCGTTTTGAAATTATCCCAGCTATCCATTGGATTAGTATATCCTAAAAAAAACATATTTCTTTGCTCATTAGCCCATACAGTGCTATGCATAGGAGCAATGTCTTTTTATGTATCTATTTTAATTGACTGGTATAACACTGGTTTTTCGAAACTTGAATCCAACTCATTTTTTAACTCAAAATAATCGCTTGAAATGAAAATTTCTATCATTGTAACTCAGGAAGAACATTATAAGTATTCGCAGGAAATATGCGATACTATTGAATCGTCCGCCTTATTGAGAGGTACTGGGATTGCTAAAAGAACTCCTGAATACATCCAAAAAAAGATGGAAAGCAAAGATGCTGTCATTGCATTAGACAATGGCAAATTTGCTGGTTTTTGCTATATCGAAAGTTGGCAACACGGGAAATTTGTGGCACATTCTGGTTTGATTGTACATCCTGATTACAGAAATTTAGGTTTAGCAAAAAAAATTAAATCATTTGTTTTTGACTATTCATTAGAAAAATATCCGGATGCTAAAGTATTTGGAATCACAACTGGTTTAGCGGTAATGAAAATCAATTCAGATTTAGGCTACAAACCTGTTCCTTTTTCAGAATTGACCAGCGATCCAAGTTTTTGGAAAGGATGTCAAACGTGTACCAATTATGAAATCCTAAAAAGTAAAGATAACAAAATGTGTTTGTGTACCGGAATGCTTTATGACCCAAAAGAAAAACCTAAAGACCCGCCTAAACATCCCTTTAATGTCAGAGTATTAAACAGATTAAAATCAATTAAAGAAGCATTGTTCTTAAAAAAATAAATCCCCTCCCCTCCCGAAGCCTCGGGACTCCCCGAAAGGAAGGGAGCCAAAGAGAAAAATAAAAAATAAATAATCATAACAAAAAATTCCCCTTTGCCAGTTATGCCTCCCCCTCCGTAGGAGGGGGCTGGGGGGAGGAAAAAAACAATAATTATGAAAAAAGTTGTATTAGCTTATAGTGGAGGATTAGACACCTCATATTGCCTGAAATATTTAAAAAACGAAAAAGGATATGAAGTTCATACCGTTCTTATAAATACAGGAGGGTTTGACGAAGCTGAGCTAGCCGCTATTGAAGAAAGAGCCTATGAATTAGGAAGTGCGCAACATGCAAATCTTACCATTGTAGATAAATATTATGATAAAGCCATTAAATATTTGATTTACGGAAATGTATTAAAAAACAATACCTACCCATTATCAGTAAGTGCAGAACGTGTTTTTCAAGCTATCGAAGCGATTAAATATGCAAAATCTGTTGGTGCCGAAGCAATTGCCCACGGAAGTACAGGCGCAGGAAATGATCAAATTCGTTTTGATTTAATTTTCCAAACTATTGCTCCCGAAATTGAAATCATCACTCCTATTAGAGATTTGAAATTATCAAGACAGGAAGAAGTGGATTATTTATCTAAAAATGGCGTTCATTATTCTTGGGAAAAAGCACAATATTCCATTAATAAAGGATTGTGGGGAACAAGTGTAGGTGGTAAAGAAACATTGACATCAAATCAAACGTTACCAAGTGAAGCATACCCTTCGCAATTGCAAAAAACGGGTGAAGAGAAAGTGACACTACAATTTGAAAAAGGACAATTAGTAGGCATCAACGGGACATTTGATACACCAACAAAAAACATCGTTGCATTAGAAAAATTAGCAAGCGCGTATGCAATTGGTAGAGATATTCACGTTGGCGATACTATAATCGGAATTAAAGGAAGAGTTGGTTTTGAAGCTGCTGCGCCTTTAATCATCATCAAAGCACACCATTTATTAGAGAAACATACGCTGGGTAAATGGCAACAATACTGGAAAGAGCAACTAGGAAACTGGTACGGAATGTTGTTTCATGAAGGACAATTTTTAGATCCTGTAATGAGAAACATTGAAGCTTTCCTAGAAGACACTCAAACGACTGTAAACGGAACCGTTATCGTTTCTCTAAAACCATATCACTTTACATTAGACGGAATTGAATCTGAAAATGATTTAATGAATACCGGTTTTGGACAGTATGGAGAAATGAACAACGCCTGGACATCAGACGATGCCAAAGGATTTATCAAAATTCTTGGAAATGCCCAAAACATATTTTCATCTGTAAACAAACTGACACATGATTAATATTGGAATAATTGGTGGTTCAGGTTACACAGCGGGGGAACTCATCAGAATATTGATGTTTCATCCCAATGCGACACTTGATTTTGTTTACAGCACAACAAACGCCGGGAAACCACTTTCGGTTGCGCATCATGATTTGATGGGTGATATCGAAATGAATTTTACCGATACTGTAAATCCAAATGTAAATGTGGTTTTCTTATGCTTAGGACACGGTAAATCAAAATCATTTTTAGAGCAAAATCAATTTGCGAGTCATACAAAAATTATCGATTTAGGAAATGATTTCAGATTGACAAAAGACAAAGATTTTGACAGCAAAACTTTCGTTTATGGCTTACCTGAATTGAATAAAGATGTTATCAAAAACGCACAATTTATCGCTAATCCAGGTTGTTTTGCGACAGCGATTCAATTGGCTTTATTGCCATTAGCCAAAAACGAAATGCTTACTACTGACGTTCATATCAATGCCACAACCGGAAGTACTGGAGCTGGAGTAACACCTTCGGAAACGACGCATTTTAGTTGGAGATCAAATAATATGTCACATTATAAAGCTTTTGAGCACCAACATTTGGGCGAAATAAACCAAAGTGTCAACCAATTGCAATCGGATTACACAAACGAATTGATTTTTGTACCCAACAGAGGGGATTTTGCGAGAGGAATTTTTGCAACATTATACACAACAATCGAAGAAAGTTTAGAAGATGTAGTAGCTAAATATAAAGCTTTTTATAAAGACCAACCTTTCGTAACTGTTACTACCACTGGAATTAACATGAAACAAGTGGTTCAAACGAATAAATGTATTATTAGTTTAATGAAAAAAGGAAACCGGTTATTGATTACTTCAGTAATTGATAATTTAACAAAAGGAGCCTCAGGACAAGCCATACAAAACATGAATTTAATGTTTGGATTGGATGAAACTACAGGATTGCATTTGAAACCAAGCGGGTTTTAGATGTTTATTTGGTTAATCGTTAATTCGGTTAATCGATTAAACAAATAACCCATTAACCGATTAAACTTTAAAAAAATGAACTTATTTGACGTTTACCCATTATATCCTATTACCCCTGTAAAAGCAGTAGATTTCACAATTACAGATGATAAAGGAATTGAATATTTAGATTTATACTCTGGTCACGGAGTAATTTCTATCGGACATACACAACCGGATTATGTTGCTAAAGTAAAAGAACAATTGGAAAATTTGAGTTTTTACTCGAATGCTATCCAAAATCCATTGCAGGTAGAACTAGCCGAAAAATTAGGAAAAGCTTCTGGTTTAACTGATTTCAGCTTGTTTCTTTGCAGTTCTGGGGCTGAAGCCAATGAAAATGCTTTGAAAGTAGCTTCATTTCACACGAATAAATCAAGAGTAATTGCTTTTGACAATTCGTTTCACGGAAGAACTTCTGCCGCAGTTGCTGTTACGGATAACAAAAAAATTGTTGCGCCAATAAATGCACAGCAAGTAGTTACTTTTTTGCCTTTGAATCAAATTGATTTGGTAGAAGCCGAATTGAAAAAAAGCGATGTTTGTGCCGTAATTATCGAGCCTATTCAAGGAGTTGGTGGTTTAGACCAAGGAACAACAGAATTCTTTCAAGCTTTAGAGAAAGCCTGTAAAGCGAATGATGTCGTTTTAATTTTAGACGAAGTACAATCAGGTTATGGAAGAAGCGGGAAATTTTTCGCCTTTCAACACCACGGAATCAATCCAGATATTGTAACTACTGCCAAAGGAATGGGGAACGGTTTCCCAATTGGAGGCGTTTTAATTTCTCCTAAATTCCAAGCAAGTTACGGTTTATTAGGAACTACTTTTGGCGGAAGTCATTTGGCTTGTGCTGCAGGAATTGCCGTTTTGGATGTAATGGAAGCTAAAAACTTAATAGCAAACACTAATAAAGTTTCAGAATACTTTTTTGAAGCCATTAAAGTAATTCCTGAAATCATCAAAGTAAAAGGAAGAGGATTGATGCTAGGCGTTGAGTTTGATTTTGATGTGAGTGCTTTGAGAAAGAAAATGATTATTGAAAAATACATTTTTACAGGAGGCGCTAACAATAAAAATCTATTACGAATTCTTCCTCCGTTGACAATTACTACGAATGCCATTGATACATTTATCGTGGCACTTAAAGAAAGTTTGGCAGAGTTGAAATGATTATTTAAACATATTAAGTCATATAAACTCTTAAAATTATGCGACTTATATGTATAGATTTTTTTCTAAAATATTAAACCAAAAACTAATGAACACATTATTATCCATAGAAAAAAGAAATGCTGTTTTAAGCCGAATGGCTGCACTTCTGGAACAAGAAAGAGCCAATCTTAAAAGTATCAATCAACAGGATATGAGCAATTATTCTGGTGATGATTTGGCTATGGAAAAACGCTTGTTGGTAGACGATGCCAAAATTGACGGAATGATTTTGTCGATGCAACAATTGGCTAGTCAAGAAGACCCTGTTGGTGTGGAAAGATTCCATTTTGTACACGACAACGGTCTCAAAATCACAAACAAAACGGCGGCTTTTGGAACGATAATGATTATTTACGAATCCAGACCTGACGTAACGGTTGAAGCGGGTGGAATTGCATTCAAATCTGGAAACAAAATTTTGCTGAAAGGCGGAAAAGAATCTTTGTTGTCGAATTTGAAAATTGTTTCTCTTTGGCACCAAGCCTTGGAAGAAAATAATATTTCTAAAGATTGGGTGGAATACTTGAATTACAACCGTGCTGAAACACAGGCTTTCTTGGAAAACCCAACACAACGAGTGGACTTAATCGTTCCTCGTGGTGGCGAACAATTGATTGCTTTTACCAAAAAACACGCTACTTGTCCCGTAATTGTAAGTGGTCGCGGCAACAATTTCTTGTACATCGACAAAGAAGCTGATTTGCAAAAAGCCCTTGATATTATCATAAACGGAAAAACAACCAACATCGGTGTTTGCAATGCTTTAGATAAAGTTTTAATTGACACAAATCTTGAAAACTGGGAAGATTTTGCCGCTAAATTAGTAGCTGAATTACAAAAGTATAAAGTTGAAATATTAGGAGATAAACGCTTTTCAAAAGCAACAAATGTTCCTCAAATTGAATCAGATTTGATTTGGTATGAAGAGTTTTTAAATTATAAAATTGTTGTTGGAATTGTGGATTCCAACGAAGAGGCAGTTGCCAAAATCAACAAATATTGTGGTGGGCATTCAGCTTCGATAATCACTACTAATGATGCAGTTGCCCAAGAATTTATGGAACAAGTAGATTGTGCAGCGGTTTATCAAAACGCTTCCACTCGTTTCACTGATGGAGGACAATTTGGTTTAGGAGGAGAATTGGCGATAAGCACGGACAAATTACACCAACGCGGCCCAATAGGATTACAGCATTTAGTGACCAATAAATGGTATATTTACGGCGAAGGACAAATTAGATAGGTACAAGTCTCGACTTTTACCTACTAACGTCCGCAAAAAAAAAATAATGGCTAAAAAAAGAATATTATTAAAGTTAGGAAGCAATACCTTAACCAAAGAAACCAATCACATTTCGAGAGGAAAGATTGAGGATATTGGAATGCAAATAGCGGCATTGAAAGACGATTATGAGTTTATAATTGTAAGTTCCGGTGCGATTGCTGCGGCCAAACAATTTGTAAAACTGGATAACCACGATAAAGATGTTTTTGTAAAACAAGCGTTAGCTTCTATTGGTCAGCCTCATTTAATGCGGATTTATCACGAAAATTTCAGTGATTTAGGTTTACATACTTCACAATGTTTGCTTTCGTATTCTGATTTTGAAAAAAAACAAACTAAAGATAATATCGTCAATACGATAAATGTGTTGGTCAAAAACCATTATATTCCAATTATCAATGAAAATGACACTGTTGCCACGGATGAAATCAAGTTTGGAGATAATGATAAATTAGCCGCTTTGACAGCTGTTTTATTAGATGTCGATATTCTTATTATTGCGACTAATACCAATGGAATTTACACTAAATTATCCATTAATGATACTGTTCCTGAAACGATTTCTTTGGTAACTGATTTAAAATTATTGGAAAAAGAGATTGGCGATTCTAAATCCTCACACGGAACCGGCGGAATGCAGTCCAAAATAGATTCTGCTGCGATTGCCAAAGCCGCAAATATTGAAACTTGGATTGTCAACGGATTGGAAGACAACTTTATTTTGAAAGCTTTAAAAAACGAAATACCATTTACTAAAATTCTATAAATTGTTGATGCGGTTAATCGTTAATTCGGTTAATCAAATAAACAAGTAACCGATTAAACAAATAAGACAATGAACTACATCTCCATACAAAACATAGATTCGCTCAACAAATGGGTGAAACAAGCGTTAAAAATTAAGAAAAAACCGCTTAAAAACAAAAAACTGGGTAAAAACAAAACCTTGGGAATGTTGTTTTTTAATTCCAGTTTGAGAACACGTTTGAGTACGCAAAAAGCAGCTTTGAATTTAGGAATGAACGTCATGGTAATGAATTTTACCAGCGAAGGTTGGACGCTTGAATTTGAAGATGGAGCTATCATGAACCAAGGAGCTTCGGAACATATTAAAGAAGCTGCTGAAGTAGTTTCTCAATATTGCGATATTATTGCCATCAGAGCTTTTGCCGGATTAGTAGACAAAGAAAAAGACAATGCCGAAACCGTTCTTATGGGTTTCTTAAAATACGCCACTGTACCTGTTGTCAATATGGAAAGTGCTACAGGACACCCTTTACAATCGCTTGCTGATGCCATTACTATGGCAGAACATAAAACGAAACATAGACCAAAAGTAGTTTTGACTTGGGCACCCCATCCTAGAGCATTACCTCAGGCTGTCCCCAACTCCTTCGTGGAAATGATGCTGTTACAAGATGCTGATTTTGTCATTACACATCCGGAAGGGTACGAATTGAATCCTGAAATCACGAAAGATTCCAAGATTGAATACAACCAAGATAAAGCTTTCGAAAATGCCGATTTCATTTATGCCAAAAACTGGAGCAATTATAACGAGTATGGTCAGATTACAAATTCTGACCCAAACTGGACTGTAACTGCCGATAAAATGAAACTGACAAATAATGCTAAATTCATGCACTGT
>JBJOQF010000071.1:0-2532 GCA_046050185.1 Bacteroidota bacterium | reverse complement strand
AACCCGCATAAGCTCCAAGTCCACAGCCAATTCCTGTAGCGGCAGCTAAAGGAGAAAGTGGTCCTGCAAACATCAATCCAAAAGTTGCACCACATAATGCAGAACTAACAGAATTACAATCCCATTTGCCACCAATTATAAATTCCATTTCACGTGAAGTTAATTTGCCATCAATGTTGTGAAGACTCATTTTTTTAATTTCTAATTTTTTCATAAATGTATAGATTTTTGGTTAATAAATAAATTAATTAGTTAAGCAAATCAGGGCAAACTCATACTTTAACACTCAAAACTTTTAATAAGTAATTTTCATTCCAAGCTGCTTTGAGTCTTTTTCCTGGTATACCTTGTTTTTCTGTTTTTTCATTTTTTAGTAAGTTGAGTGCTATTTTTAAAATAACTGAATAATTTTGTGCTGCGTTTTGGTTTCTTTTTCTTGATGCGTCTTCTGAAAACCCAACATCTAATGTCCAATGGAGTTTATTTTCAATCCCCCAATGAGAGCGTATGTTTTTTTGATGTTGCGCTGCATTATTTTCTAAACTAGAGATGTAATATCTAGTTGCTTTTTCTGTAGGTTTGTCGCTGTTTTTAAATTCTCTAACGCTTTCAATTTTAATTACTTGTTTTAGGTTTTTCCATTTATTATTTTGATTTTCAATGAATAAAAAGTTAGAGACAACACTGCATTTTCTTGTTTCTATTCTTCCGTGCCCAATATCAATGCTGGTATCAACAGCTATTTCTTTGGCAAAGTTAAACTCATCTACTATTTGTTCTAATAGTTGTTTTTGATTTTCTTTTACTGCTAATATATAATCCGCCCCATTTTCAATAATTTTTTCAGCAATATCTGTTTGTGTCCCCATAGCGTCAATGGTGATAATATTGCCTTGAATCATCAATTTATCTAATAACTCTGGTATAGCAGTTATTTCATTAGATTTCTCGTTCACCCTTACTTGTCCTAAAACCAAGTTGTTTTCATTTGCCCAAGCACTTACCATATGGACAGGAGATTTGATTCCTTTTGATTTCGCCCCACACAATGTTTTACCATCAATGGCTATAACTTGTCCCTTGGGATTTTCTGAAATTGAATTTACCCACTCCATAAAACAATTCTCAAATTGATCACAGTCTATAGCCGAAAATACCCTATTTATAGTATCATCAGAGGGAATTCCATTATTTAATTTTAAAAATTTCTTTAAAAATTCTTCTTTAGAACTGGCAAATTCAACCATTTGTTTCCAAGTTTCTGCCCCACAAATCACTGAAATTATTCCAATGAGAAGGATGTCAACCAAGTCGTGTAATTGGTTTATATGGCTTCTAGGATCTTCTACGCTGCTGAAAATACTAATTAATTTATTGCTTGTACTCATACTTTTAATTTATTGATTATCAGCATAATATACAAATAATTATTTACTTAAGCAACTGTAAACCAGTATTGTTTACTGTTTTTGTTTATAAAAAAAAGTATGAGTTTGCCCTGCAGGAACAAGTGCATTACTTTTCTCTCCGCAAACAATTGTTATCACAAAATCAGGAACTATTGGCAGACTCGGAATATTGTGTGATTATATGTGTGGAAATAGGGCTGTTATCAATATAAAGCCGAAAGAGGACTATAATTTGCCTTTGATATTTTTCTTCTTAAAAAGTAAATATGACGAGTTAGTTGATATGGCTGTTGGTAGTGCCCAAAAAAATTTATACGTCCCTGTTTTGGCATCAATGAAAATAAGAGTACCCGATAAAAAATATTTAACCCGTTTTTATTTGGATACTAATAGTCTACTTGAATCGATAAAATTAAAAACTAAAGAAATTCAAAAACTAGAGGAATTGAAGGATTTGTTGTTGGCAAAGATGACGAGGGTTGAGAATTAGAAATAAAAAGATTATGATTAAAAGAATAAAACATATTAAAAACATTGGGACTTTCTCTGATTTTGTTGCAAGTCCTCCTGTACAATTGGATAAGTTAACTTTTGTTTATGGTTTAAATACTTATGGAAAAACAACATTATCAGATATATTCCAGTCGATAAAGAATGACGACTTTTCAATATTGGAGTCAAGAAAATCCTTACCGAATGTTAGTTTTAATCAACAAGTTTCTATAAATTACGGCATCTCCAGTACAACACAAGAACAAGAATTAAAAATTATAAATGGTTCTTGGTCAAACAATAAGTTAAAAGATAACATTGAAATTTTTAGCTCTGAATTTATACATAAAAACTTGTTTACAGGATTGTCTGTAGAGCGAACAAACAAAGAAAATTTCACTCAATTTATTTTAGGAAATACAGGAGTTGAGCTAGCGATAGATATAAAAAACAAAAAACAAAAATTAAATGTTTTAAATAAAGAGTTACCAAACAATATACCTGATTTTGTTAAAGATAGAAATGATCAAGAGTTAAATGAGTTTATAAATTTAGATATTAGTAATTTAGTTCTAGATGATTTAAAATCAGAATATTCTAATAAATTCATTGAGCTAAAGAAAGAAAGTGA
>JBJOQF010000070.1:0-2520 GCA_046050185.1 Bacteroidota bacterium | reverse complement strand
CATCTTGTTGCTTTTGGCGTTTGATGAAATCATTTACTTTCTGTTGGTCTTTAAATTCAAGATTGTCTTTTTCTTTTCCTGTTTTTTGCAGTTTTTCAATTTCAGCAATTTGCTTGTCCTGATTTTTTAAAGACTTCTCTAAACTATTAATATTGTCATTTTGCTGTTGTAAAACTTCATCATCATTTTCTTCATCAGTTGAAACACGATTCGAGAAAACAGAAGATTTTGTACTTTTAAAATGATGGATCACATCGTTGTCATACACTTCAAAATAATAGTCATACGACACTCCTTGTTCTACCGGAAGATTACTTGGGAACGAAAATACAAATTGATCAACAGCTGCTTTTTTAACAGCAATTGTTCCACGTCTGGCAATCTGAGGTTTGTTTCTTTCGTAATACACAATCTGAAGTTTTGACAATCCGTAATCATCGGAGATTTGTCCTAAAACATAGTTCCTTCCCACCTTCAAACTGTCTGGAGCATTGTTTACAGTAATCGCAGGAAACTGATCTTTGACAATGGTAAGCTGATAATTCAGTTTTTCGTAGTTTTTTACCTTATCATTCGAAGTAAGAATTTGATAATCTGTGTTTTGAAGTATATTTTTAGATAAAGTAAAGCTATTTTCAGTTTTCGAAAAGGGGATATTTGACTTTCCGTCAATCCAATCTACTTTTTGTGTTGCTTGTGTATCCATTTTCCAAGTTACACGGGTTCCTTCGGGAATAATGGCGTTACCGGTTCCTTTGATTGTTTCCTGTTTTTTATTCAGATAAGAAGGAAAGTTCAATTGCATTTCGAAATTAGCAATCGACGGAACCGTAATAACTTTCAATTCATAATCCAATGAAGAAACAGCATTACCCTCCACGTGGAACAAAATGTTTTCAGAAGGTTTTAGAATTTTAAATTCAAACTCCCCTGCTTTTGTGTTTTCCATAAAATAACTTTCATCCCCAATAAAAATCATGGCATTTTCAGGAACAACTTTACCTACTGTTTTAACTCGAAGTATAAAATCTTTACCTTGTTCGGTTTGCAGGTTCGAATTTAAAACCACAAACTTAAAAGGAGCCGGCGGTAAAAAAGCCAAATTGAAATGTACTACTCTATTCAAACTTTGCGAAATCACATTACTATTACCCGAAAAATAAAAGAAAGCAAAAAACAAAATAGGAATAATTGCTAACGGTAAATATTTCCTATTTGTATTGAAATTTATCGCATTGCCAAAAGGGATTGGTTGTAACGAATTGGCTTTTTGTTCAATAGATGCAAGTAATAATTCTGATTTAATCTGATGCTCAATTGGATTTGATAATTGCAAAAAATTCGTAAGCTTATCATTTACTTCCGTAAAATGATTCCCAATTATAGCCGAAGCCTGATTGTAATCAATTCCTTTTTGGAGTTTGAATAATTTAAATATTGGAAATAAAATAAATCGGTACAACAAGTACACTTCTACACCCACAAAAACCCAAAACAAAATCGTTCTACCCATTGGCTTAAGCCAAAGAAAATATTCAACAAAAAGCGTAAATAGAAAATACAACAATCCTAAACCAATGAAGAAAATGATTCCTCGTATCAATTCATTGGTGTAAAACTTTCGGATGAAAGCTTCCAGTTTCTGATAAATAAAATTCTGATTTTCCAAAACGTAAACTTTGTTTTTTGTAACCAATAAAAGTAATAATTTATATGAAATGAACATCAGAAAAAAGTACTCTAAATACGAAACATAATATGTGAATTACAGATGACCGATGAAAAACAATAAATAGCTACATGTGAATAAAGAAATGTTAAAAATCATCAAACTAATTAATCTTACATTAACTCATTTTCAAATAATTCAATTAAGTAATCGAATTTGTATCTTTGCAAAAAAATTACAGCAATGTCTAAACAAGTTCGTGTGCGTTTTGCACCAAGTCCAACTGGACCTTTACATATTGGCGGAGTCCGTACCGCATTATTCAATTATTTGTTTGCCAAAAAAAACAATGGTGTTTTCTTCTTAAGAATTGAAGACACTGACCAAAATCGTTATGTTCCCGGTGCCGAAGAATATATCATGGAAGCACTAGAATGGCTAGGAATAACACCAGATGAAACCATTGGAAAAAACGAAAAATTTGGACCATACCGTCAAAGTGAAAGAAAAAATTTATACCAACAATATGCTGATAAATTAATCAATTCCGGCAATGCCTATTATGCATTTGATACCGCAGAAGCACTTGACGCAGCAAGAAAATTGGAAGAAGAACAAGGAAAAACCTTTATATACAATCACCACAACAGAGAAAAATTAGATACTTCTTTAGTTATTACTGCTGAAGAAACTGCTAAGCGAATTGCTGATGGTGCTGCTTATGTGATCCGTTTTAAAACTCCGGTGAACGAAACCTTGCATTTGCATGACATCATTCGCGGAGACGTAAAGTTTGAAACGAGTCTTTTAGATGATAAAGTATTGTTTAAAAGTGACGGAATGCCAACCTA
>JBJOQF010000069.1:0-6936 GCA_046050185.1 Bacteroidota bacterium | reverse complement strand
CTGAAGTTGTAAGTTGTAAGTTGTTGGTTCTTTCTTTAGCCAAAACTAAAGCGTCTTCGATGTTTTCGGCAACTACAAAATCCTCTTTTCCATCTCCGTAGAAATAGGCTGGGATTTGTTGTCCCCACCACAATTGTCGGGAAATATTCCAATCACGAATATTGTTCAACCAATGTGCATAGGTATTATTAAAGCGTGCCGGATGCAATTTAATTTCACCATCCTCTAAAACAGATTTGATTGCCGGTTTAACCAAATCTTCCATTTTCAGGAACCATTGATCTGATAAACGTGGTTCGATAACAGCCTTAGTTCTTTCAGAAGTTCCAACTTTATTAAGGTGAATTTCTGTTTTGGCCAAAGAACCAATTGTTTCTAATTCTTTGGCAATTGCCTCACGAACTACAAAACGATCTTTTCCTTGATAGTGTAATCCAAAACTATTCAAAGTCGCATCTTCGTTGAAAATATCAATAATTTCAAGATTATGCTTCTCCCCTAACGTTTTGTCATTCATGTCGTGAGCTGGAGTTACTTTTAAACAACCTGTTCCAAATTCTATATCAACATATTCATCTTCAATAATTGGAATCACTCTTCCACAAATAGGTACAATGGCTTTTTTTCCTTTCAAATGATTAAAACGTTCGTCATTTGGATTAATGCAAATAGCAGTATCTCCAAAAATAGTTTCCGGACGTGTTGTAGCAATTGTCAGAAAGTCTTCACTTCCTTCGATTTTATATTTTAGAAAATATAATTTTCCCTGTTGTTCTTCATAAATTACTTCTTCGTCAGACAAGGTAGTTTTAGCTTCAGGATCCCAGTTTACCATTCGGTATCCTCTATAAATCATGCCTTTGTTGTATAAATCTACAAAAGAACGAATTACAGAGGCTGACATGTCAGGGTCCATCGTAAACTTAGTTCTGTCCCAATCACAAGAACATCCCAATTGTTTGAGTTGTTCCAGAATTACTCCTCCATATTTGTCAGTCCATTCCCAGGCATGTGCCAAAAATTCATCACGAGTCAAATCATTTTTATTGATTCCTTCCGCTTTTAATTTTGCTACAACTTTGGCTTCAGTGGCAATTGAGGCATGATCTGTTCCCGGAACCCAACATGCGTTGAATCCTTTAAGACGCGCTCTTCTAATTAATACATCTTGAATCGTATTGTTTAACATGTGTCCCATGTGCAAAACTCCAGTAACATTAGGTGGTGGAATTACAATGGTATAAGGCGTTCTATGGTCTGGTTCCGAATGGAAATAATTATTCTTCATCCAGTAGTCATACCATTTATTCTCAATAGTTTTGGCGTCGAATTGTGCAGGAATTGTCATTTTTATTGTGGATTCGTTTAATCGTTAAATTCGATTGTTTGTTTGTTTAGTTAAACAAATAACCAAATCAACAAATAACCTTTTAAAATTTGGTCTGATATTTGTAATTCTAATAGAGGACAAAAGTAAATAATTAAGTACACTATAAAAAGAGAAATAAGAATTTGTGCATTAATTAAAAGAAAGTATATTTACTTAACCGAATCTAAAAAAATGAAAATGAAAAAAATAATTACTTTAATAGCAATACTATTTGTAAGCAGCATCGGTTTTGCTCAATCTGGAGCTAAAATTGATTTTAAAGCTAAAGATAATACTATTGATTACGGGAAGGTTTCCAAAGGAAGTGATACTGGAATAAGAGTATTTGAATTTACAAATACCGGTGATGCCCCCTTAATCATTACTAATGTCTTATCTACTTGTGGATGTACCGTTCCGACAAAACCAGCTGAACCTATTATGCCTGGGAAAACCGGGAAAATTGAAGTTAAATATAATATGACTCCAGGTCCTATTCGTAAAACTATTACTGTAGAATCTAACGCCGTAAATTATGAAGATGGTAGAGTCGCACTAAAAATCAAAGGAGAAGTTATTGCTAATTAAATACTTTTGGAAATAACAGTAAGCGCTTTTTTATAGAATATTTTGTAGCTGAAACCTAAATTTATGTATTTGACCATTTCGTTGAATTTCTAATGTAATCCAATTTTCTTCTTCTGATTTAAAAAGAGAATTAATTTCCTGTAAAGAATATTTATATGCTAAATTTTTATTAATTGAAACAAGTATGTCTCCTTTTTGCAAACCAGAATTTGCTGCTGGTGAATTTTTTCTGATATTGGCAATTTCATAAACTGGTTTCAATTTAAATTTATATTTAAAATTGCTCGCATTCTTATCTGTTTTTAATGCAAAAGGATCTTCCAAAACTACTGTAGGAACAGTATTAAGAGATACCGTTTCCTGCACCCATTGCAAACCATGATGTTGAATTTCGACTCCACTTTTGTTATAATTAAAAGGAGAATTAAATTCTTTGTTTTTTTTTAAATAAAAAAAGCTATTAGTATAGTCAAAAACAACTGAAAATCTTCTCAAAATTTCACCTCCAACAGAACCTATTCTGCCAGGAACCATTTTTACATTTCGTATTGAACTGGAATCAGGGAAAGCAACTGTAGGATTATGAAATTCAAATTTCGATATTTTAAATTTTGAAATTTTCGCTCTTCTTCCCTCTATGTCTCCACTAAATCCCTGCCCTAAATAATCCTCAAAATTTTTAGCAGGAATTTTCACTAATTGAGAACGATTTTCAAAAAGCCAAAGTGCATCACTATTGCCGATATCGATCAATAATTTGACAGGAAACTCAACCGAATCTATAGCTACCATATTTATTATATACGGTTTTAATCGTTCGATTGTAATAGCAATCTTCTGGAATTTTTTATCTATTTTATTTCTATTTTTTTCAATATCCCTATGAACGATTACTTGCTTTTTTTCGTAATTGATTTCAATCAAATTATTTTCAAAAAACTGATATCCAATAATTCCGTTCACTGGAATTCCTACATGAGAAGACAAGTTAAATTCCTGATCCAAAACAATATATAATAAGTGATTTTTGGATTTTAACGCCCCTATTTCCAAAATATTATTAGTTGATTTTAATCCTTCGACAGCATCTTGACTTCCTAGACCCCGTAAAGTTATTTTTTCGACGTTAGAAAATTCGATTTCTTTTTTATCCTCTAAACTGAACAGAATGGTCTCTTCAACACCAGAATCTAACAAAAAGTTTAATTCTACACCATTGACCTTGATAGGAATAAAAATTAAATTATTAATAAATTTGAATGGAATAGTTACTTTATCGACTTTTTTAGTAAACTCAAAACCATCTTGTGCTAAAATAGTCAAGGAGCTAAAAAGAAGAAAAAATAAAATAATTATCTTTTTCATTAAAATTCTTTCTATAAAGTTACTAAAAATACAACATAATTGTATGTTTTTGACATCAAATAGACTTCCTAATTACAGTAATTTAAAAAAAAAATTGCAAATTTGCATTTCAATAATTTAATCATGCCAAATATATCCAACAGAGGCAAACAAATGCCTGAATCCCCAATACGAAAATTGGCTCCTTTTGCTGAAATGGCAAAAAAAAAGGGTCATAAAGTATACCATTTGAATATAGGTCAACCCGATATAAAAAGTCCCGAAGCGGCCATTAAAGCCATTAAAAATATTGATTTAACTATTATTGAATACGGACCTTCTGCTGGTTATGAAAGTTACAGAAAGAAATTAGCGCAATTTTACACCAATCAGGATGTAAAAGTATCTTTTGAAGATATTATGATAACCACAGGCGGGTCTGAAGCACTTTTATTTGCTTTAGGAAGTATTATGGATCAAGGTGATGAAATCATCATTCCGGAACCATTTTATGCTAATTATAGTGCCTTTTCAGCAGAATCAGGCGCTACTGTAGTTCCTGTAGTTTCAACGATTGAAACCGGTTTTGCATTACCGCCTATTGAAGAATTTGAAAAACTTATCACTCCAAAGACAAAAGCAATTTTAATTTGTAATCCAAGTAATCCAACTGGGCATTTGTATTCTGAATTAGAAATTTTACAACTAGGTAAACTAGCTAAACAATACGATTTGTTCTTGATTGCTGATGAAGTATACCGAGAATTTATATATGATGAAGACATTCACTACTCCGTAATGAATCTTGAAGGACTGGAACAAAATGTTATCATGATCGACTCGGTATCTAAACGTTACAGTATGTGTGGAGCCAGGATTGGATGTATGGTTACAAAAAACAAAGAGGTAATTTCAGCAGCAATGAAATTTGCCCAAGCCCGTTTGTGCCCTCCAACAATTGAACAAATAGCTTGCGAAGCAGCCATCGATACTCCTCAA
Organism: Bacteroidota bacterium; assembly: GCA_046050185.1. Classification (GTDB taxonomy): domain Bacteria; phylum Bacteroidota; class Bacteroidia; order Flavobacteriales; family Flavobacteriaceae; genus Flavobacterium. The sequence goes on along the minus strand of JBJOQF010000069.1, from coordinate 2,636 downwards.
AGTTATTTTGATGAAGTAATTACAGAATATAAAGAACGTAGAAATACCTTAATTTCTGAATTAAATAAAATCGAAGGTGTAATTGTTACTAAACCTAAAGCAGCTTTTTATTGTATTGCACAACTTCCTGTTGACAATACGGATGATTTTGCACAATGGCTTTTAGAAAGTTATGATTTGAATGGCGAAACTGTTATGGTAGCTCCAGCTGCGGGTTTTTATTCAACTCCAGGAATGGGATTAAACCAAGTACGTATTGCTTATGTTCTTAAAAAAGAAGATTTGATTAGTGCTGTTCGAATTCTAAAAGAAGCAATTCCCGTTTATAATTCAACTCTATTAAAAAAGTTAATTGAAGTAGAATAATCACAAATTAAAAAAATCTTCATTATCTTATTGATAACCAAAGATTTCAAATGTTTAACAAAAGGCAGTAACCAAAAAAGTTATTGCCTTTGTTTTTTTGAAGCAATTAGAAAATCCTGCTTTACAGATAATGGCTAGAAAGTCATCATTAAATAGTATAAACGATAGAAATTCTTTAGTTTTTATTAATTATCTTTACCGCTTAAATTTACATACCCAATATAATAGTACCTTTTTGATGATAAATAACGAAGAATTTCAAGACGAGATAGGAAACAATCATATTAGTACAAGTGCAAAAAATCCATTAAGAGAAGATGCATTTGTCATTTCAGATGAAGAAAAAATAGAAAAAATTAAAAAAGACGTTGAAAATATTCTGATTACTCTTGGAATGGATTTGACTGATGACAGCATGAAAGGTACTCCAAATCGTGTTGCTAAAATGTTTGTAAAAGAAATATTTGGAGGATTGAATCCTACAAAAAAACCAAAAGCATCTACTTTTGACAACAATTACAAATACGGCGAAATGTTAGTCGAAAAAAACATTACTCTTTACTCTACTTGTGAACATCATTTATTACCCATTATAGGAAGAGCTCATGTAGCTTATATTTCTAATGGAAGAGTAATTGGACTTTCTAAAATGAATAGAATCGTAGAATATTATTCTAAAAGACCGCAGGTACAAGAACGTTTGACGATGCAAATCGTTCAAGAACTACAAATGGCATTAGGTACTGAAGATGTGGCTTGTGTAATTGACGCTAAACACCTTTGCGTGAATTCACGAGGAATCAGCGATATTGAAAGTAGTACGGTAACCTCAGAATTTGGAGGAAAATTTAAAGATGTACAAACTAAAAGAGAGTTTTTGGATTATATTAAATTAGAGACGAAGTTCTAAATTGGTTTAATCGATTATTCGTTGATTTGGTTAATCGTTTGTTCGATGAATCGTTCAATCGAAAATATGTAAACCATTCAAACAACAATAAATTATTTAAAAAAACCACTTTACTATGTATATTTTTTCATTTGAGAAACTGGAAGTTTGGCAAAATTCAAGGTTTTTCATTTTGGATATTTATAAATTAACAAACAACTATCCTACAAACGAAATATATGGTATGACATCTCAATTAAAGAGAAGTACTTCCTCTATAGCAACAAACATCGCTGAAGGAACTTCCAGAAACACCAATAAAGACAAAACTCATTTTTTAACAATGTCTTATTCATCTGCAATGGAAACATTAAGTCATTTAATAATATCCAATGATTTGAATTTCATTTCAAATGAAGAATATTTATCGACCAGGGAAAAGTTAGAAAAAATTTGCAATCAAATTAATAGCTTAAAAAAATATTATTTATCTAATGATTAAATCGGATAACTGTTCAACAAATAAACAGTTATCCAAATAAACAAATAACCGATTAAACGATTAACCTCTTATGCCATTATATAAAAGTCAAACTCTAAAAATATACAATTCTCTTTCGGGGGAAAAAGAAACATTTACACCTATTCATCAAGGCAATGTTGGAATGTATGTTTGCGGACCTACGGTTTACAGCAATGTACATCTTGGTAATGTGAGAACATTCATGTCTTTTGATGTTATATTTAGGTATTTTTTGCATTTGGATTATAAAGTGCGTTACGTTCGTAATATTACTGATGTAGGGCATATTGTAGATGATGTGGATGAAGGTGAGGATAAAATTGCAAAAAAAGCACGTTTGGAGCAACTGGAACCGATGGAAGTCGTACAGCGTTACACGGTGGATTTCCATGATATTTTGAATGCCTTTAACTTTTTACCTCCAAGTATTGAACCAACGGCAACGGGTCATATCATTGAACAAATTGAAATTATCAAGACTATTATCGACAAAGGAATTGGTTATGAAGCCAATGGATCTGTTTATTTTGATGTGGTAAAATTCAATGAAACCAACCATTATGGCAGATTAAGCGGTCGAAATATTGAAGACATGCTTGCTAACACCAGGGATCTTGACGGACAAAGTGACAAAAGAAATTCACAAGATTTTGCGCTTTGGAAAAAAGCCGAACCACAACATATTATGCGTTGGCCTTCGCCTTGGAGCGATGGTTTTCCAGGATGGCATCTTGAATGTACCGCCATGAGCACTAAATATTTAGGCAATCATTTTGATATTCACGGAGGTGGAATGGACTTAAAATTTCCTCATCATGAATGTGAAATTGCCCAAAATGAAGCTTGTACCGGGCAAAC
>JBJOQF010000068.1:0-2561 GCA_046050185.1 Bacteroidota bacterium | reverse complement strand
AACCAGTAGCTACATTTTGAGCAGACACATCAAAATTAGCCAGAATCAATACGTCTTTAAGTTGTGTTGCCGCCAAAGCACTATTGGTAATCTTGATATTAGGTGTTAACGAAGTACCACTTAGCATAGTTGCAGTTCCTACAAAAACAGGTTCGTTTATTTTCAAAGCAATCATTTTTGCCCAATCCGTATAGATTTTATTTCGACCTGCATCGCCTAACCAATTATTTACCCACTGTGGCTGTGGTTTCTTGTCCAGCTTACAATCCCCTGAAATTGCATCCGAAGATGTGTTTACAGTACCGTCATTACATGTATAAATAGAAGAATTCCAACCTAATTCACCAAAATGCCAAATCATTTTTGGTCCAGGAACCAGTAAAGATACTGCTCCTAAAGCTGACATTCTAGCTAGTGCAGTGCTTAGTGTTTTTACATTATATCCGTTTAGACTAGCGCCGTATTGCACGTTTTTGTACATCAATCGTTCTTCATCATGACTTTCAGCATACCCCATTAATCTATTTTTTATAAATCCGCGGTTCGTACTGTTCATTCTGGAAATATCATTATTAGAATTATATCCCATAGTCAATTGATTGTATGGATCGGTCATTTTACCCCACATCATAATCCCTTTACTTGGCGTTTCAGTAATTCTATAATTTGCCCATTCCTGTTCTTCAGTATCTGTCCCTAAATGTTCAAAAATAGTATAATGTGTTGGGTCTAAACTCCAGGAATAATCAGCATAGTCTTTCAAAACAGCAACTCTGTCTGCTTGATAAGCATTAGTACATGCTTCATCACTGGCAGTACAATTTTGTGTAAAACCTTTGGTTAAATCCCAACGAAAACCATCAATTTTATATTCTTGAATCCATTGTTTAACTACCCGTTTTACATAATTTTTTGTCAATAGTGACGCATGATTAAAATCTTCGCCTACACTATACGAATGTTTTGCTACTGCATTGAAATAAGGATTCTCCGTTGAAGGCGAACCCCACCCGTCTCCATCAGGATCGTTCATCCACATACGAACCATTGGATTACGCCCAAAAGCATGATTCAAAGCCACATCAAGAATTACAGCAATTCCGTTTTGATGACATACATCAATCAATTCTTTGAATTTAGTTGACGTTCCGTAAAACTTATCTAGAGCCATGTGAAAAGAAGTATTATAACCCCAACTTTCGTTTCCTTCAAATTCCATTACTGGTAATAATTCAATGGCATTTATTTTTAAATTTTTGAAATAATCAATTCTATCAATTACACTTTGATAACTTCTGCCTGCATCAAAATCTCTTACCAAAAGTTCATAAACTACTAATTTTTCTTTTTCTGGTTTCACAAAATTAATCGTTGCAGCACTCCAAGGATATGCCACTTGCCCAGTTTGCAAAACGGTCACTTCTCTTTCTTGTCCAGTAGGATAAGCTGGAAGATTAGGATAGCTTAAGGCTGGAATATAAGGATCATCATTTGGCGACAAAACCAAAGTTGAATAGGGATCGGCAGTTTTTACCAAAGATGGTGTCCCTGCAATAGGTGTTGCATCAACTACCCAATATTGATAGGTGTAATTTGTACCTGCTGTTAATCCGGTTAATTCAAGCCAAAACTTCCCTGAAGTAGGGTCTTTTTTCATCGAATAAGCCGAAGTCGGTTGCCAATTATTAAAACTTCCTGCAACATATACAAAATCCTTTAATGGCGCATTGAGGACTAAAGTAGCTTTTGTGACATCTGCTGTATTATAATTGATTCCATCAACTAATCCAGCTGGCATTGCTGCACTAACTGTTCCCGGACTAACAATTACACTAAATTTTTTGATAATCGTAGTACTCCCTTGTGTTACTTCTAATGAGTAATTTTTATTACCGGTAACATTTACATCATTATAAGTATAAGTAGCTGTACTCAATTTTGTATTTATACTTGTGCCATTTATTTTTAAGTTATAATTCGCATTTCCTCCTGTATTGTTTGCAACAATATTAAAACTTGCACCTGAAGCAATAACCGTAGCACTATTTTGGGCTGGTGTAGTTAAATTTACTTGAAAAACCCCAACTTCTGCAAGTAAATCTTGTGATTTTTTATCCCCAGTTCCATCTTTGGCTTTTATTAAAAAGCCTATTTTACCTATTCCACTTGCGTTATAATAGGTTGATGGAGTAATCGTTTTTGTATAAGTATCATTAGCAGCATTATAGACAAATCTACTTGCTTCATCAGAAACATTCCAGGAGCCATTAAGCGGAGTTCCTTTTGGAGTGGTATCATTTATATCAAAAGCCCATGCCCACATATACAAAGCGTTCCCGGTGACACCCCAAGTAGCTTCATTTATACTATTCCCATTAATGGTAATAACAATTGACGTTGTCTCTTCAAATGTTGCTGGATTAATTGTATAAGTAACTGTTTGCTGTTGTGCAGAAACTGCTATTGATAAGAAAAACAGAAATAAAAATATGTTTTTTTTCATTGTTTTGGTTTTTTATAAAAAAAGTGCCCGTAAGATAGTGGAATTCTTAGAAAAAAGC
>JBJOQF010000067.1:0-3996 GCA_046050185.1 Bacteroidota bacterium | reverse complement strand
TTTTGTTTTAATAATTTTAACTAAATAGTTCCGCAAAACTAACTATTTTTGTATTGTCCAACAATAAAAAACCCCATAGATATGAAAACTAGTACTTTTTCCCTCAAAAACGCATCAATTTATTATATTGTTGTTTTTTTGAGCATTATATTAACCTCATGTGGTTCTTACCAGAATAGTTCTTACTACGACGGGGATGGAATTTATGGAAACACAAGCAAAAAAATTATTGAAAGTGAGAATCAAAACACTCCAAATAATTACTATAAAAATTATTTTGGTTCTTTACAAGACAACAATCAATCCCCTGAGATTTTTACTGATGTGGATAGCTACAATACATATAACGATAGCATCCAAGGCACAAGTCAAAACTATGGCGGATGGGGAAGTAATTCCCGTGAAACTGTAATAAATGTATCCCCTAATTATTGGGGACTTTCATTAGGATATGGAATGGGTTACCCTTATTATGGATATACAAATTACGGTTATGGTTATCCTTATTATGGCTACAACTACCCCTATTATGGCTATTCTAGTTTTGGCTGGGACTATCCATATTACGGATTTGGTTTTGGGTATTTAAACTACCCTAATTATGGATATGGTTATAATCAAGGCTATTACAACAATAATTACTCATACAATCCGAGCAGAAGAGGTTCGTCTTATTCAAATATAATAAACAGCAGCAGAAACTACAGCATCCGAAATTCTGGAGATTATTCTAAAAATCAAACCACTGGTTACAGAGGTTCAAACTATAGAAATTCGACGTATAATAGCACCCGAACAAGTCCTACTTTTACAAGAAATCAAAATCAGAACAATACTTTCAGTAATTCAAATCGAAGAACTAGCACAAATAGTTCTCGCAGCGAAAGCAACAATACAACTTCAAGATCTTACAACTCAAGCTCAAGAAGCGACAACAATTTTTCAACTTCAAGATCATACAATTCAAACTCAAGCGGCTCCAGTTATGGTGGCGGAGGTGGGCGATCATCTAGCGGAGGTGGGCGAAGATAATTTTTACATCTATTATTTTAAATAAAAAAACTAAACCTTACCTGAAATAAAAATGAAAAAATATTTATTTATACTATTAACCGGCTTCACTTTTAGTGCTGCACAGTCACAAGAAATAACAGATGCGATGCGATATGCGCAGGACAATTTGAATGGAACAGCACGTTTTAGAGCTATGGGTGGCGCTTTTGGAGCGCTTGGCGGAGATTTATCTTCTTTAAACATAAACCCTGCAGGTTCGGCTGTTTTTTTAAACAATCAAGTAGCTGTAACTCTAAGTAGTTACAACACAAAAAATAATTCCAACTATTTTGGTACTGAAACCTCTGAAAAAGAAAATTCGATAGATTTAAATCAAGCTGGAGGTGTTTTTGTTTTTAAAAATCAGAATTCAAATAGCAATTGGAAAAAAATTTCGTTGGGAATAAATTATGACAACATAAATAATTTCAACAATTCTTTATTTTCTGCCGGAACCAATCCAAATAATTCAATTGACGGTTATTTTCTAAGTTATGCTAATGGAATTCCATTAGACGTACTGGAAAACTCAAACTATGAAAATTTAGTTCATGGGGCACAACAAGCTTTTCTAGGCTATCAAGGTTATATTATTAACCCAGTAAGCACAAATCTAAACAACACACAATACACTTCAAATGTTCCTACAGGCGGAAATTATTATCAAGAAAATATTGTTAGCACTAAGGGTTATAATGGAAAATTATCTTTTAATGCAGCTACATCTTACAAAGACAAATTATATATAGGTATTAATTTAAACTCTCATTTTACAGATTACAGACAATCTTCTAGTTTTTATGAAGAGAACAGCGCTCCATTAACGTCGAATTATACCATAACTAATTTACGTTTTGATAACGAATTGTATACTTACGGGACTGGATTTTCATTTCAAGTGGGTGCCATTGCAAAAGTTACAAATGAACTACGTTTAGGATTAGCCTATGAATCATCAACTTGGTATCATTTAAGTGACGAATTATCACAAAAGTTAATCGCTGTGAGTAGCGCAACAAGTCTACCTGACACTAATGACATTGTAAACCCTCAAGTTACGAATTACTACGAGCCTTACAAATTACAAACACCAAGCAAATTCACTGGAAGTTTTGCATATATTTTTGGCAAATCCGGGTTGATAAGTATTGATTATGCCGTGAAAGATTACAGCAACACAAAATTCAAACCGGAAAATGACGTCTATTTTAGCGACATAAACAGTAATATGAATTTTGTTTTGAACAAAACCAACGAATTGAGAGTGGGCGCTGAATACAAAATTGAAAAATTAAGTTTAAGAGCAGGATACCGCTACGAACAAAGTCCCTATAAAAACAAAACAACTATTGGTGATTTGACTGGTTATTCAGGAGGTTTAGGATATAATTTTGGTTCTACTAAAGTAGACGTATCATATTCATCTTCTAAAAGAAATTCTCACCAAGAATTTTTTAACCAAGGATTTACAGATGGTTCTAAAATAAATGCTATCAACAATAATGTTTCTTTGACTTTATTGTTTGAATTGTAAATAATAAAAAAACACTATTAAAATTCGTTTCATTATTATGGAACGATTTTTTTTAGCCCTGATGGCAGTGTAAATCCTCCCGATTTTTTTCGGGAGATTGCAACATACAGCAGGAATAGCTCCATAAAAAACATAAAGATTTATGGTCCTAAAAATAAAAATTGTAATTTTGCAAAATTCCCAAATTATCGGGACTATAATGTTATGAGAACTAAGTCTTTAAAAAAGAATAAAATCAACGTAATCACTCTTGGGTGTTCGAAAAATGTATATGACAGTGAAGTGCTTATGGGACAGCTTCGCGCAAGCGGAAAAGAGGTCACACACGAAGCTTCAGAAGACGAAGAAGGAAATATTATTGTTATAAATACTTGTGGGTTTATTGATAATGCTAAGGCTGAATCAGTAAACATGATTTTAGAATATGCCGATAAAAAAGAAAGAGGACTAGTTGATAAAGTTTTTGTTACAGGATGTTTATCAGAACGTTACAGACCTGATTTAGAAAAAGAGATTCCAAATGTAGACCAGTTTTTTGGCACTACGGAGTTACCGCAATTATTGAAAGCTTTGGGTGCCGATTATAAACATGAATTATTGGGAGAACGATTGACTACAACGCCTAAAAATTATGCTTATTTAAAAATTTCTGAAGGTTGCGACAGACCTTGCAGCTTTTGTGCTATTCCATTAATGAGAGGAAAAAACGTTTCACAAACTATTGAAAAACTGGTAAAAGAAGCAGAAGGCTTAGCTAAAAACGGAGTAAAAGAATTGATTTTGATTGCCCAGGATTTGACTTATTATGGCCTAGATCTTTACAAAAAGAGAAATCTTGGTGAGTTATTAGAAGCTTTAGTAAAAGTAGAAGGAATCGAATGGATTCGTTTGCATTACGCCTTTCCTACAGGCTTCCCTATGGATGTTTTGGAGATCATGAAACGAGAACCTAAGATTTGTAATTATATTGATATTCCGCTGCAACATATTTCTGATTCTATTTTGAAATCAATGCGTCGCGGAACAACTCAAGAAAAAACAACAAAATTATTAAAAGATTTCCGTGAAGCAGTTCCCGGAATGGCAATACGTACCACTTTGATCGTAGGGTACCCTGGAGAAACACAAGAGGATTTCAATATCTTGAAAGATTTTGTTCAAGAAATGAAATTTGACAGAATGGGTTGTTTTGCTTATTCTCATGAAGAAAACACACACGCTTATTTATTGGAAGATGATGTTCCAGATACAGTAAAACAGGAGCGCGCGAACGAAATTATGGAATTACAATCTCAAATTTCCTGGGATTTAAACCAAGAAAAAGTAGGACAAACATTCAAATGTATTATTGATAGAAAAGAAGGCGGTCATTTTGTGGGACGTACTGAATTTGACAGTCCTGATGTAGA
>JBJOQF010000066.1:0-5615 GCA_046050185.1 Bacteroidota bacterium | reverse complement strand
AAGGGACAACAATTGAACATTATTTTATTGCTCAAAAGATTGAAAAAGTAAAGGAATTATTAATGTATAAAGAATTGACATTAAGTGAAATTGCAATTAAATTGAATTACAGCGATGTAGCGCATTTGAGTAATCAGTTTAAAAAAATAACAGGTTTTACACCAACTAATTTCAAGAAATTAAAAGAAAACAACAGATTACAAATTGACGGTTTGTAAAATTTACAAATCATTTCCAAAATTCTACAACAAGTCAAAATATAGGTCTTGTACCTTTGTGTAGCAGAAATGAATCTTGAGTTTAATATTTTAAAAAATAAAAAAATGAAAAAATTAATTATCGTACTAAGCGTTTTCTTAGCAGTAAATTCATTGGCGTCAGCTCAAGAAGCTGTAAAATCTTCCGAAAAGGAAAATCATAAAGAAATGTATACGTGTCCAATGCATCCGGATGAAATGAGCAGTAAAGAAGGAGAGTGCAGTAAATGTGGAATGAAATTGGTAAAAACATTAAAACACGACACTTCGGGTAAAGGGAGGAAAACAAAAGTACTTAGAAAATACGTTTGTAAAATGGACAGCACAACTTCTGATAAACCTGGAAAATGCCCTAAATGTGGCATGGAAATGACTCCTGAAAAAGATCATAAACTAGAATATTCTTGTCCAATGCATCCGATGGAAATGAGTGATAAACCTGGAAAATGTTCAAAATGTGGCATGGAAATGACTCCTGAAAAAGATCATAAACTAGAATATTCTTGTCCAATGCACCCGAAAGAAATGAGTGATAAACCTGGAAAATGCCCTAAATGTGGAATGCAAATGACTCCGACAGAAAGTGATAAAAAAGAAGAGAATCATCAACATTAAAGTTTTTTTCAAAACGGTTCTATACTTACTATAGAACCGTTTTTTTTAATTCAACAGTATGAAACATACCTATATAGTCACCGGAATGTCTTGCGACGGTTGTCGTTCCAAAGTCGAAAAAACATTGAATGTTATCGATGGAATTCAAGCAACAGTTTCTTTGGATCCGCCTATGGCTACAATAACAATGGACAAACACATTCCCACTGTTCAATTGCAAGACGCATTAACAGCAGCCGGAAACTATACAATTACAATGAATAATGCGGTTGATTCTCATGGAACAACTGAGAAATCAATGGGGAAATCATGTTGCAGTTCAAATAAACAACAAGAGAAAACGACAGTGGCTTTACCCGATAATGCGCAAGGTAAATACTATTGTCCGATGCATTGTGAGGGCGAAAAAGGCTATGATAAACCTGGAAGTTGCCCCGTGTGCGGAATGGATTTGGTTAAAGAAGCAGCGTTGACGACTAGTAAAACGTTGTATACTTGTCCCATGCATCCCGAAGTAATCAAAGAAGGTCCCGGCTCTTGCCCTATTTGCGGAATGGATTTAGTGCTAATGGAACCCACCGATTCTGAAGAGAATAAGGTGTATAATGACTTGGTGCGTAAAATGAAAATTGCAGTAGTTTTCACAGTTCCAGTGTTCTTAATTGCCATGTCGGATATGATTCCGAATAATCCATTAATGAAAATTATAGATGTTTCAAAATGGAATTGGGTACAGCTAATTTTATCGCTTCCAGTAGTTTTTTATGCGTGTTGGATGTTTTTTGAACGCGCTTTGAAATCCATTATTACATGGAATCTCAATATGTTTACCCTTATCGGAATTGGTACAGGAGTGGCGTTTTTATTTAGTTTAGTAGGAATGTTTTTCCCTGGTATTTTTCCAACTGAATTTAAAACCCATAACGGAACAGTTTCACTTTATTTTGAAGCAACAACAGTCATATTAACATTGGTTTTATTAGGGCAATTACTCGAAGCCAGAGCACACAGTCGAACAAGTGGTGCGATAAAAGAGCTCTTAAAATTAGCACCAACCGAAGCCACTTTGGTTAGCGATGGAGCGGATAAAGTAATCTCAATACACAATATCAAAAAAGGAGATTTATTGCGTGTGAAACCCGGAGATAAAATTCCGGTAGATGGAAAAATTATCGATGGAGAAAGTACCATTGATGAATCGATGATTTCAGGAGAACCTATTCCCGTTGATAAAAAAATAGGGGATAGCATCAGTTCTGGAACAATCAACGGAAATAAATCGTTTGTGATGATTGCTGAAAAAGTAGGTTCAGAAACCTTGCTTTCGCAAATTGTACAAATGGTCAATACTGCCAGTCGCTCTAAAGCACCAATCCAAAAATTAGCGGATAAAATCGCTAAATATTTTGTGCCGATTGTTGTCTTTGTTTCGGTAATTACTTTTTTTGTTTGGGCAAAAATTGGACCGGAACCTGCACTGGTTTATGGATTTATTAATGCGATTGCCGTATTGATAATTGCTTGTCCTTGCGCTTTGGGATTAGCCACGCCCATGTCGGTGATGGTTGGTGTTGGGAAAGGAGCACAATCAGGAGTTTTGATAAAAAATGCCGAAGCATTGGAAAATATGAACAAAGTAAATGTTCTGATTACGGATAAAACGGGAACAATTACCGAAGGAAAACCTTCTGTTGAAAAAGTATTTGCTATCAATAAAGATGAAGATTCTTTATTGCAAAGTATTGCTTCTTTAAATCAGTACAGCGAACATCCTTTGGCGCAAGCCGTAGTCCATTTTGCGAAAGTGAAAAACGTTTCATTAGTCGAAGTCAAGGATTTTGAAGCGATTTCCGGCAAAGGAGTCATTGGTACAGTCACCAATAAAAAAGTGGCGCTCGGAAATAAAAAATTAATGGGACAAGTGAATGCCACGGTTTCGGATGCATTAGAAAATAAAATTATAGCCGAACAAAAACTGGGCAAAACGGTTTCTTATATTTCAGTTGACGGAATTGCGGTGGGATTTGTATCGATTACAGATGCCATAAAAGCCACAAGTGTTGAGGCTATCAAAGAACTGATGCGTCAGGGAGTTGAAGTAATCATGCTAACGGGCGATAATGAAAATACGGCAAAAGCAGTGGCGACACAATTGAATTTAAGTTCGTTTAAAGCGAGTTGTTTGCCAGAAGAGAAGCTCAAGGAAATTAAACGACTGCAAGCAGAAGGGAAAATTGTAGCGATGGCAGGCGACGGAATAAATGATGCTCCTGCTTTGGCGCAAGCCGACATTGGAATTGCCATGGGAACCGGAACAGATGTTGCGATTGAAAGTGCTAAAATAACATTGGTAAAAGGCGATTTACAAGGTATCGTAAAAGCCAAGAATTTAAGTCATGCAGTGATGCGAAATATCAAGCAAAATTTATTTTTTGCTTTCTTTTACAATGTGTTGGGAATTCCAATTGCAGCGGGTGTTTTGTATCCGTTTTTTGGTATTTTGCTTTCGCCAATGATTGCGGCTTTGGCGATGAGTTTTAGTTCTGTTTCTGTAATTGCAAATGCCTTACGATTGCGAAATTTAAAATTTTAGACTCGTACAATGAAATGAGCATAATTGTAAATTGGTCGTAAACACCGATGGCGATATGCGAATTACATGTGGCCGATAAAAAAAACAATAAATACCTACACATGAAAATCTATTCCCTAATTATAGTATTTCTTTTAGCATTAAATGCAAAAGCTCAAAAAGTAGTGCGCTATGATTTGTATGTAAAAGACACCATTGTGAATTTTACTGGAAAACCCAAAAGAGCGATTGCCGTAAACGGACAAATTCCAATGCCAACGCTCACTTTTACCGAAGGCGATATTGCCGAAATTTATGTACACAATGAATTAAATGAAGATACTTCGTTGCATTGGCACGGATTGTTTTTGCCGAATCAATATGATGGTGTTCCTAATTTGACACAAATGCCAATAAAACCGCATACAACCCATAAATATACGTTCCCAATTATCCAAAATGGAACTCATTGGTATCATAGTCATACGGGGTTGCAGGAACAAATTGGGATGTATGGTTTGTTTATTATGAATAAAAAAGTTCCCTCTCCTTCGGAGAAGGCGGAGGGAGAGGATTTTAGAAAAGGAATTGATGATTTACCAACTGTTCCAATTATTTTGAGTGAATGGACGGATATGAAGCCTGAAAATGTGCATCGAATGTTACATAACGCTTCTGATTGGTTTGCGATTCAAAAAGGGACAACACAAAGTTATGCTGAAGCCGTAAAATCGGGGCATTTCAAAACAAAAGTCACTAACGAATGGAAGCGAATGAATGCCATGGATGTAAGTGATGTCTACTACAATAAATTTTTAATTAACGGGAAAAACGAATTAACAATTTCAAATTCAATAGGAATGCCTTTTAAGGCGTTGGATAAAGTACGATTGCGAATTGCAAATGGAGGTGCATCAACCTATTTTTGGTTGACCTATGCCGGTGGTAAAATCACAGTGGTTGCCAATGATGGAAACGATGTGGAGCCTATTGAAGTCGACCGATTGATTGTTCCAGTTGCTGAAACGTATGATGTTGTTGTAACGATTCCTGCTGATAAAACCGCTTACGAATTTTTAGTAACCTCTGAAGATAGAACCAAATCAGCTTCGTTGTATTTAGGGAATGGAATCAAGCAATTAACGTCTCCTTTGCCTAAATTAAAATATTTTGAAGGGATGAAGATGATGAACGGCATGATGAAAATGAATGGGGATTTAGATGATATGGGAATGCAAATGTCACTCAATAAAATGGATATGAATGTGGAGATGTATCCTGAAGTATCCTCCCCCAGCCCCTCCGTAGGAGGGGAGCCAACTGTTACTTTGAATTATGCGATGCTGAAATCACCCGCTAAAACAATATTGCCAACTCCCCTTTCGGGGGCTGGGGAGATAAAAGAATTAAAGTTTGAACTGACAGGAAATATGAATCGTTATGTTTGGAGTTTAGATAATAAAGTTGTTTCGGAAACGGATAAAATCTTGATTAAAAAAGGAGAAATCATCCGCATGGTAATTCACAATAATTCGATGATGCGACACCCGATGCATTTGCACGGACATGATTTCAGGGTGATTAATGGGCAAGGAGACTATTCACCATTGAAAAACACGATTGATATTATGCCAATGGAAACCGATACATTAGAATTTGCCGCTACCGAAAGTGGAGATTGGTTTTTTCATTGCCATATTTTGTATCACATGATGAGCGGAATGGGCAGGATTTTCTCTTACGAAAATTCCCCTGTTAATCCCGAAATACCAAATCCGAAATTAGCGCAACGCAAGTTATTTGGTGATGATCGCGCTTTTCATTTGATGGTTGAAAATGATTTTGCCACCAATGGAAACGATGGAATGGCAATGTTAGGAAATACGCGTTGGAGTATTGGTACTGAATGGCGTTTGGGTTACAGCGGTCATCATGGTTATGAAACCGAAACACACATTGGACGATACATTGGAAAAATGCAATGGATTATGCCATTTGTGGGTTTTGACTGGCGGTATCGAAAAATGGAAATGGGAGCAATGGAAGAGAATCTTTTTGGTCAAACCAACACCAAAGATAATCGTGCTGTTTTCAGTGCCGGTGTCGAATATACGTTACCCATGCTTATCAAAGCTCAAGTAGAAGTATTTACCGACGGAAATTTCAGGTTG
>JBJOQF010000065.1:0-5966 GCA_046050185.1 Bacteroidota bacterium | reverse complement strand
TAAAAAACAGGAGTTTCGTATTTAGCGATTTTTATCAAATCGTGCATGTTTTTTGACAAAGACATAAATAGCGTTCTTTGTTTTTTAATGTCTTGTGTTTCCGAAATATTTTTGGCTCCAGCCATCAAATCCTTCATCACTTTCATCCAAACCAGGTGAACATCCATTGCCAGTTCATCCATTTTCACGGTATTTAAGGAAACTGATAAATCTTTTGCAATCAAAGAAGCCGTTTTACCATCCGTTTTCACCAAGGCATCTTTCAACGAAAAATAATTATCAAAAACTGGTTTCAATTGATTATTCGTTGTCTGATCTTGATTTAGAGTTTCCAAATTTTTATCGTGACTTTCATGATTTGTCATAGTTTCAAACACAGCCACTTTAGCTTTTCTGTCGTATTGACAACATCCGGGAAGATTATTATAAACAACTGCTGGAGCTAGAAAACTGTTGCTGTCATAACCCGCCAAAGCAATGCGTTTTAATATTTCCTCTTGATTTGTTTTTTGTGAATCATAGGTCAACGTAGCCATTTTTGTGTCTTTATTCCAATCTACCTGAGTCACTTTTTTCAAGTTTCCGGCTTTCTCTATTGCTGTTTTACACATTTCGCAATTTCCATAAATTTTCACCATTTCGGTTTTGGCATTTTTAATTTGTGACTTAGCGATTGTGACTGAAAGTAATACTATAATTACCATCACTATTTTTTTTATTGAGTTCATTGTTTTAAATAATTTGAAGTGAGTTTATCACAAACAACATTGAAGCAATAGTTTGTATTGCGGCAATTGAATTTGACTATAAATTTAATCATTTTAAAGCAGTAACGCTTTGAATTAAACCCTTTTATGGCTATCTAAAAAGGAATTTAGCTTATTTTGGGTGGAAGCCAAACAGATCGAAAATCAGAAGAAATGAAGATTTCTGAATAATAGTAATTTTGTTTTTCTGAAGAAAAACTAACATTTTTATTGTTTAAATCGGTGTAAAATAATGACGTTAAACCCAAATGAATTGTAGAACTACTGCAAGAAATATTCTTACATGCCCCATTACAACCTTCATGTGATTTCTTTTTAGAAGTATGCTCTTTGTTACAACAGTCAGCCTTCTCCGTTTTTGAAGAAATCTCTTTTTTGCAACACGCTTTCTCTGATTTAGTTCTACATGCAAAAGCTATGCTTGGCATCATAAAGAAACCAAACATAACAAGAAGCATTATGTAAAATTTTTTCGACATTTATCAAGCGATTATAGTACAAAGGTATTAAATCAACAATTATTGTAAATTTATTCACTCACAAATAGCTGTTAAATAATTGATTACTTCCCTTCTCCTAATATCCCATTCATGATGGATTGTGAAAGAGACAATATGATACTAAAAAGAAAGGCGGTCCAAAACGAATCAACGCTAAATCCACCTACAATATTGGTACACAATAAAATAATCAATGCATTGATAACTAATAAAAACAAACCCAAAGTAAGAATGGTAACTGGCAATGTTAATATGACCAATATAGGTTTGATAAATATATTAAGTAAACCCAAAACAACCGCTACAATTAATGCTGTAGTAAATCCAGCTACATGAACACCCGGCATAAAATGGGAAATTAGGAGCACTAATCCTGAAGTAACAAGAATTCTGATCAATAAATTCATGGTTTTTTGTTTTAAAATTTTAATAAATGTAAGAAAAATTCAAACCCAAATTAATTTATTTTTAGAAATGAGATAACCATTTGATAAAAAAGGACAGGATTTTCGGCGTGAAGCCAATGTCCTGCATTAGGAATTGTTTCCACTGTTGCAGTTGGAAAATGGTATTTTATATTTTCGAAATCGCTGTCCAAAATATAATTGGAATTTCCTCCGCGAATAAACAACGTTGGTTTCTCAAAAATTAAATTTTCTGGCAATGGAACTCCTATTTCATCCATTTTAGTATTGAAAACAGCCAAATTAAATCGGAATGCGAGTTGTCCCGGCTCTTGCCAATACAAATTTTTCATTAAGAATTGTCGTGTTCCAAAATCAGGAATGTATTTTGCCATGATTTCTTCGACTTCGTTTCGGCTTGGTTTTATTGAAAAATCAACGGCGTTTAATCCTGCCAAAATATCCTGATGGTGTTGCGGATAAAATTTTGGTCCAATATCCGCGACAATCAATTTATCCACTAATTCGGGATGCGTCGTTGCCAAAAGCATGGCTACTTTTCCGCCCATTGAATGTCCGATGATGTTTATGTTTTCTAAATTATTAGCTTGACAATACTCGAAAACATCCTGGACCATTATTTCATAACTGAATTCTTTAGAATGCAAGCTTCGGCCGTGATTGCGTAAATCGAGTATGTGAACTTGAAAATCAGCAGCGAATTGCGCAGCTAGTGTTTTCCAATTGTCAGACATTCCAAGAAATCCATGGAGAATTAAAAGTGGTTTTCCTGAGCCTTCTATTTTTGAGTACAACATAGTATGAGGTTTGTGGAGCGCGAGAGATTTGAGATTAAGAGGAGAACAGCTGGTGGCTGTTAGGTATCCTGTTGATCGCGTGAGGGATTAAAGCGATATCCTCGTAGTGAAACGGAGAGATAAAGCTGAAAGCCCGACCCGCTTTTTCAGCGGGTCACGCCCAAATTATTTTATTTTAATTTTTGCAAATACATATTGATCACATTATCCAATCCCAGATAAATGGCTTCGGAAATTAAAGCATGACCTATAGAAACTTCGAGTAATCCAGGAATATTTTCTTTGAAAAACTGAATGTTATCCAAACTCAAATCATGGCCTGCGTTGATTCCTAATCCGATTTGATTGGCTAAAATCGCTGATTCCATATAGGGTTGAATTCCTCTTTCGTTACCTAAACTGTATTCGTGTGCGAAGGCTTCAGTATATAGTTCGATTCTTTCGGTTCCAATTTTTTTCGCTCCTTCAATCATTTCGAGCACAGGATCAACAAAAATAGACGTTCGGATTCCGTTACGTTGAAATTCCTGAACAATCTCCTTAAGATAATCAGCATGTTTTATCGTGTTCCAACCTGCATTTGAAGTGATCGCATCTACAGCATCAGGAACTAAAGTCACTTGGGTAGGTTTTATTTCGAGAACGAGATCGATAAATGTTTTCTCAGGATTTCCTTCAATATTATACTCAGTATAAACAATGGATTTCAAATCGCGGGCGTCTTGATAGCGAATATGTCGTTCATCCGGACGTGGATGTATGGTGATTCCTTCGGCTCCAAATTTTTGAATATCGGTTGCGACTTTTAATAAATCCGGAACATTTCCACCACGAGCATTTCGTAAAGTAGCTATTTTATTGATGTTTACACTTAACTTTGTCATTGGAACACTTTTTGATTGTGATAATACTATTTAATGGAGCAAAAATACAAAGTAAAACTTAGGAGTTTTTGCTTATTTTTGATTATTTTGCATGAAATATTGCCGATTGATTTATGACAGAAATTACAAACTATATTACCAATGATTTTAAAGCGATTGACAGCCAAGATACGATTGCGGTTGTTCAAGAGTTTTTTGATGAATTGCACTTTTCGCACTTTCCAGTGATTGAAGAGGGAATTTATATTGGCAGTATTGCATCTGATGATATAGAAACTTTTGATACGGATAAGAAAGTAGCTGATTATCGATTTACACTTGAAGGTTTTTTTACCAGAACCAATACTATTTGGCTCGATGTTTTAGAAATTTTCGCAAAAAACCATACTAATTTAGTACCTGTTTTAGATGAAAACAATAAATATGTTGGCTATTATGAAATAGAG
Source organism: Bacteroidota bacterium (assembly GCA_046050185.1). Classification (GTDB taxonomy): domain Bacteria; phylum Bacteroidota; class Bacteroidia; order Flavobacteriales; family Flavobacteriaceae; genus Flavobacterium. The sequence continues at coordinate 2,147 of JBJOQF010000065.1, read as the reverse complement.
GACATTATGAAATTTTTTCATGAAACCCCATTTTTAAAAGAACCAGGTGGGATTATTGTTGTCAAAAAACCTATTTTGGATTACTCAATGAGTCAGATTACCCAAATTGTTGAAAGCAATAACGGAAAACTTTTGGGTTTATTTATATCTGATACTGATGTTGAAAGCGTTCAGGTAACCATGAAAATAAGTCTGGGAGCCATGAATGATATTATCCAAACTTTTAGAAGGTATAATTACGAAATCATTTCAGAGCATCAAGAAGATAATTACATCAATAACTTAAAGGAGCGTTCTGATTATTTAGACAAATACCTTAATATATAACTTAGCCGTTTGTTTAAACAAATAAACAGTTGAGTCGTTACCTAACACAATCATATCAGCGATTAAACGATTAAAAAAAGATGAAAGTAGCCATATACGGACAATATTATCAAAATAGTACAGAACCTATTATAAACGACATCTTTATTTTTTTTAATAAGAACAACGTTGAGATGATCATCGAATCTAATTTTTTGTCGATGGTTAACGAAAAAAAGATCGTAGAAAAAAAATATAAAACCTTTTCTTCCCACACTGAATTAGATCAAAGTTTTGACCTGCTCATCAGTATTGGCGGTGACGGAACTATTTTAAGAGCTGCCACATTGGTTCGGGATTCAGGGATTCCAATATTAGGTATAAATGCAGGGAGATTAGGGTTTCTAGCTACTGTTCAAAAAGAGAATATTGCAGAATTCATGCAATTTATAATAGATAAAAAATACACGGTTTCTAAGAGAACTTTGCTTACGCTAACGTGCTCCACCGAAAACGAATCTATTCAGGATATTAATTTTGCGATGAATGAAATTACTGTCAGCCGAAAAGATACGACTTCGATGATTACAATTGACACCTATCTGGACGATGAATATCTAAACTCTTATTGGGCTGACGGTCTAATTATTTCTACACCAACCGGATCTACCGGATATTCCTTAAGTTGCGGTGGCCCTATTTTGACCCCAACCGTAAAAAGTCTTGTAATCACTCCTATTGCCCCACACAATCTTACGGCAAGACCGCTTGTGGTTCCGGATGAAACCGAAATCAAATTAAAAGTTTCCGGTAGAGAGGAAAATTATTTAGTTTCATTGGACTCCAGAGTAACCACCATAAAAAACGAATCTATCTTAACCATAAAAAAAACTCCTTTTCAAATCAATATGGTTGAAATCCCAGATGAAACATTTTTAAAAACACTTCGCAGTAAATTACTTTGGGGAGAAGACAAAAGGAATTAAATCATTTTAGTTAAACGCTATACGATTCTATCTATTTTTCACGTTTGGATTTATCTACCGCCTATATTATTGTTAATTATTTAAAATAAAGGACAATTAACAAGATGGGTATTGAATCGTATTGATAATTCTTATATTTGCACGCAATTTTAACTAAATGAACAAAATTTTTATTTTATTGTTATGCCTATTTCCTTTTTTGGCAATCCATTCTCAAATTCATGAGATTGGTGTTTTTGTGGGAGGCAGTAACTACGTTGGAGATATTGGTCCCACGACCTATATTTCTCCAAACGAACCCGCATTGGGATTACTTTACAAATGGAATAAAAGCCCTAGACACTCCTATAGGTTTTCGTATACACAATCAAAAATTGTTTCAAACGATTTAGATTCTGAAGAAGCTAGCAGAAACCAAAGAGGATATCGTTTTGAAAATAGCATAAAAGAAGTATCTTTAGGCCTTGAATTTAACTTTTTTGATTTTAATCTTCATGAAATGAGGAATAAAATAACTCCTTATGTATATTCCGGGATAAGCTATTTTAGATATGATGAATTATATATTTTAGCAGGTGAAACTAAGAAAGATAAAGGTTCAGGTTCTTTTGCCATCCCAATTAATTTAGGAATAAAATCAAATATTACTCCTAATTTTATATTGGCAGCAGAGGTTGGAGCGCGATATACGCTTACAGACAACCTAGATGGAAGTAATCCGAAGAATAAGGATTTAGAAACATTGAGATTTGGAAATTTAAATAATAATGATTGGTATTTTTTTTCGGGATTAACCCTTACTTATACCTTTGGAAACAAACCTTGTTACTGTGCAGATTAAAGAGATGGACTTAC
>JBJOQF010000064.1:0-17225 GCA_046050185.1 Bacteroidota bacterium | reverse complement strand
ACTTCTTCATGACAACGTTCTTGATAGGCGCAAAAATGTTCTATTTTATGTATGGCTTCTTTTATGGAAAAAACGTCATTCATGGGTTTTCTTATTTATTGACTTTGTGAAATAATAATCGTTTTTAAATAAAAACGGAGTGATTAATTCATCACAAAAATAGGACTTTAATTAAAGACAATCCCGTAACATGGAAAAACATTTCATCTTTGTACAATTCCTAAATGATACTTTTAGTAGTTGCATCTAAAAGGATTTTGTCTAAAGAATAAAATCCCAAAACGGTATTGAAATAAAAAGCCGTTACGCGAATATTTCTGTAACGGTTTAATTCATTTTATCTTGCAGAAAGGTGATGTAAAATCACCTTATTTTCAAAGAGACAGAAAACGACGAGCTAGTTAATTATTCTGGCTCAAAAAATGCTTTCTATATTTCTGGCTAATACAGTAAACTCATTTCTACAAAACAAGAAACCACCCAAAATCAAATCTCGGGTGGTTTCTTTATAAAACTTTTTAAAAATCTATATTTCGGTAGCTCGAGCTAGTCTTCTGTCGCGCAACCAGTATTTCGTTCTTTTTACTAGATAGAACATTACCGGAACCATCACCAAGGTTAACACCGTGGCATAAGTCAATCCGAAAATAATCGTCCAGGCCAAAGGACCCCAAAAAACTACGTTGTCTCCACCCATAAAAAAGTGTGGATTCAAGTCGGTTATTAATGACAAGAAGTCAAAGTTCAACCCTATTGCCAATGGAATTAATCCCAAAACAGCCGTTAATGCAGTTAACAAAACCGGGCGTAAACGCGATTTTCCAGATTCGATAATAACTTCTTTTATTTCTTTCAATGATAAATCGTCGTGACTTTCTACTTGTTTGTCGATTACTTTTTTGTCTAATAGCAAGACGAAGAAGTCCATTAATACGATTCCGTTTTTTACCACAACTCCCGAAAGTGCAATTATTCCCATCATGGTCATTAATACCACAAAATCCATTTGGGCAATTACATAACCATAGAAAACACCACTAAAACTCAGTACAACCGTGAATAGAATTACGACAGTTTTCGATACAGAATTAAACTGTAAAACGATAATTAAACCAATTCCGGCCAATGCCAAGAATAACGCATACATCAAGAAACTTTGGTTTTTGCCTTGTTCTTCTTGAACTCCAGAGAACGAATAAGTCACATCATTTGGCAATTTGTATCCTTTTAATTCGGTTTGAATCTGCGTCGTGATTTCGTTACCATTAAAACCAGTAAGCACATTCGAATAAACGGTCATTATTCGTTTGTTATTTTTTCGCTTAATCTGATTGTAAGTCGTTGTTTTGCTAGTTTTCGACACAGCTGCAATAGGGACTTGCATAATTTGGCCGTTATTCGGGTTCCTGAAAGTCAGCGATTGATTAAACAAGACATTTTCGTTCTTGCGTTGATCGTCTTGCATACGCATTACAATATTATAATCGTCATCACCTTCTTTATAGGTAGAAATTTCTTGGCCGTAAACCGAACGGCGAAGCGTAAATCCTAATTGTCTGGTCGAAACTCCAATACTTCCTGCATTTACACGGTCTACTTTAACTTCAAGTTCAGGACTTTGATTGTTGATGTCAACATTTAAACGCTCAATTCCTGGAATGTTTTTGGTGTTCAGGAAGGTAATCATTTTATTGGCTTCAATTAGCATTTTTCCATAATCGGCACCACTAAGTTGAATACTAATTGGATAACCTGAAGGCGGAGCGTTCGAATCTTTTTCGACAGTTATTGTAGCACCTGCAATACCTTTTACTTTGTCGCGAATTTCTTCGAGAATTTGAAAAGTATCGATGCCTTTTCTGAATTTAAATTCCGAAAAATTGACCGTCACTTTTCCTTTATACGGTGTTTCCGAAGCCGAACCTGCATCTACTTGTGGGTTACCAGCACCAACACCTACTTGAGAAACGATACTTTCGGCAAGGAAATTTTTGTTGGTTTTTGGATCGATATATTTTTGAAGAATTCCAATGATTTGTTTTTCGACAAATAATGTTGCTTTGTTCGTTTTTTCGATAGAAGTTCCTTGCGGATATTCAATATAAGTGATTGCTTGATTAGGAATGTTATCTGGAAAAAACAACACTTTTCTTGGGAATACCCCTAGTAATATGAATGAAAAAATTAATAATCCGATTATTCCCGCTAAAGCATACCAAGATCTTTTTTTGGTAAGGATTTTAGATAAAAACGCTTGGTATTTAATTTCCATCCTTGGAAAGAAACTATGCTGAAAATCCTGTGTCCATTGGTATAATTTAAGGTGATACAGCCATATTAATGCTAAAAATATCATTGATAAATGACCTATCGCTCTTAAAAATTTACTGTCTATAGAATAACCCAAAGCCATGAATAAAATACCCGTAATCGCTAAAATCAAGGTATAAAATTTTAAACTCTTTTTAGTGACATTTTTATCCTCAATATCCATAGAACCAGCCGTCATTGCTGCATTGATAACCATTGCTACAAATAACGAAGCCGATAATACAACGGTTAGTGTCAATGGGAAATATTTCATAAATTTACCCATTGTTCCTGGCCATAATGCAAAAGGTAAAAACGCCATAAGTGTTGTTGCTGTTGAAGAAATTACAGGCCAAGCAATTTCGCCAATTCCTACTTTTGAAGCCTCAACTCGTGGCATTCCCTTTTTCATATTGGCAAATACGTTATCGACCACGACAATTCCATCATCCACCAACATTCCTAATCCCATTACTAATCCGAACAAAACCATGGTGTTTAATGTCACACCCAACGCTGATAATATGGCAAATGCAATCATCATTGACAGTGGAATTGCGGCTCCAACGAATAAGGAATTTCGTAATCCCATAGTAAACATCAATACAATCATAACCAGAATAATACCGAAAACAACGTGGTTCGACAGTTCTTCTACTTGATGTTCTACTTTTGAGGATTGGTCACTTGTTTCTTCTATTTTTAAGTCTTTTGGCAAATAAGTTACTTTGGCTTTTTCAATCTTTTCTTTCACCTGCTCAATTGCCGAAATCATATTTTGACCTGCTCGTTTTTTTACGTTAAGCATCACCACTTCTTTGCCTTTCTCTCTTGCATAAGTAGTTTTTTCTTTTTCTTTAAAAGAAATAATAGCAATGTCTTTCAAATAAACGGTTCCGCCTTGCGATTTTATGATTATATCATTTAGTTCATTTGGATCTTTAATTTCGCCTATAATCCTAATGTTATTTCGTGAACCTTGAGAAAGTAAGTTTCCTCCAGAAAGGGTCATATTTTCCGATTTAACCGCATTTTGAATGTCGTCAAAGCTTACTTGTGCAGCAGTCATTTTGAAAATATCAACAGCAATTTCAACTTCTTTATCATCCACACCAAGAATATCTACTTTCTTTACCTCTGATATTTCTTCGATGTCGTCTTGTAGCAATTCGCCGTATTTTTTTAATTGTTGCGTGGTGTAATTCCCCTCTAAATTGATATTTAGAATTGGCATTTCTTCGGAAAGATTTAATTCGAAAACATTGGGTTCTACCTTGCTGCCATTGTCCATAACCGGCCAGTTTGCATCGGATTTTGAATTATCGACCTTGTCTTTTATTTTTTGTTTCGCATCTAATAATGTGATTTTATCATCAAATTCAACAATGATCATTCCGTAATCCTGAAATGAACTTGAAGTTACTTTTGTAACACCACTTATGTTTTTGATTTGTTTTTCTAATGGTTTTACAACCAATTTTTCTACATCTTCGGCTGAATTTCCTGGGAAAACAGACGAAATATATACTTTGTTCTCAAGAACTTCGGGAAAGCTTTCTCGCGGCATCGTAAGGAAAGCAACGGTTCCCATAATTACAATTAAGAAAGTAATGATATAAACCGTAACTCGATTATCGACCGCCCAGCTCGATATGCTAAATTCTTTGTTTGTGTGACTCATTTGATTTGAGATTTGAGATTAACGATTTTTGATTTGAGATGTGTTATGTAATTCGACAAAGAATTATATCTTAGATTTTAGATTTAATCGATGCAGAAATCTGTAATCGAAAATCGTTAATCTGTATTCAAAAATTATTTTAAAAGTTTAGTTTCATTCCTTCAGAAATCGAGTTTATACCATCAGTAACAATGATGTCATTACTTGATAATCCGCTCAAAATTTCAGTTACATTATCAGATGATTGTCCTAGTATTACAATAACTTTTTTGGAAATTCCTGTAGTTTTGGTAGCATTTGTAGCGATGTAAACAAATTTATTTTTTTGCCCATCTTCCTGAATCACGTTCGTAGGAATAGCAATTGTGCTTTTACTTATATAATCAGTTATTTTAAGATTTGCCACTTGATTAGGACGCAATAAATTTTCAGGATTTGGAACGCTCACTTCAATACCAAAAGTCCTATTACTAGGGTTTATGAAATTCCCAATTTGACGAACCTTTCCTTTATAGGTTTTCCCTAAAGAAGTCAAGAAAACATCTACTTCTGTACCTACTTTTAGTTTACCAATATAGGTTTCAGGAACCGATGTAGAAACATACATATTTGATAAATTTACGATTCGCATTAATCCTTCAGCGCTTGGCGCAACAACTTGACCTTTTTCAACAAAAACCTCGTCGATAGTTCCAGAAAACGGAGCTCTTACAACTGTTTTTGCTAATTGGGCCTTGATTTGTGCCACACCTCTTTGGGCAGAAATCATTTGTGTTTGGGCTTGCAAATATTGAATTTCAGAACCAATTTTTTGATTCCAAAGATTTTTTTGACGTTCAAAAGTGGTTTTTGCCAATGCATACTGGTTTTCTAGACTCGCTACTTGTTGGCTTAGTCCAGCATCGTCAATTCTGCCCAGAACCTGTCCTTTCGAAACTCTTTGTCCAGCTTTCACATTCAATGAAACCAGCGTTCCTTGAAATTCAGGTTGAACCAAAATGTTTTCCTTCGTATTTACACTTCCTTGAATTTCAAGATAATGGCTAAAAACGGTGTCTTTTACTGTAAGAACAGAAACCAATGCTTCCTCTTTTTTAACATTTAATTTTGCCAATGCTTCGTCAATTTTTGTCAAATCAGATTGGATTAAAGCTTTTTTGGCTTGAAGCGCAGTTACATTTTTTGAGGCGATTAAAGTGTCAATGTTGGAGTTGTCTTCTTTCTTTCCGCAAGAGAATATCAATAATGAAAATGTTGTGATAATGAATATTTTTTTCATTTGGTATAGTTGTTTAATTATATGATTATTTATTGATTACTTTTTCTAAAGCTGCTTTTTTGTTGATGATATTCACCATAGACTGCAAATAATTTTGTTGTGCTGAATACAATTGTTTTTGTGCTTCGCTAAAATCAAAACTAGATGATAGACCTTCAGTAAATTTTATTTGTTGTTTTTTCTCTATTCTTTCGGCAAGATTCAAATTGGTTTTTGCTGTAGCATATTCTTCAATGCTAAATTCATATTCGCTTTTTGTATTTGCATATTGCAATTTCAATTTTTGTTCCGTTTCTGTCAGTTGTGTTTTTGCTTGTTCAACAGCTATTTTTGCCTGTTGGGTTCTTGAACTTCTTGCTAAACTGCTAAATATTGGAACGTTTAAACTTATCCCAAGATTCGAATAATTCAACCAATGTTGATTATTGGTAAAAAACTCAAACTTATTGCCAAATGCATTATATCCAAAGTTTACATTTGCGGATAATGAAGGCAAAGCTTTTGCTTTTTGTAGTTTATATTCGAGTTGTCTTTGCTCTTCAAAGTTGGAAGCCATTTGATAATTTACATTATCGGTCACAACAAATTCGTTTTGAGAAAAGGCCAAGTCTAAATTAGAAACTGTTAAATTATCTAATTTATCAGTCAACTTTAAATCATCATTAATGTTGATTCCTAATGTGATTTTAAGCATTTTATACGCTACTTCCACTAATCTTTTATTGTAATTCAAAGTGCTATTTATTGATGTAAGCGTGATTTGTAGTTGCTCTACATTTTCTTCTTCGATCAACCCATTTTTGAAAGTTTCTTTGGTGTCGGCTAATGTTTTTTCTAAAGTCTTTTTATTTTTTTCAAGGATTTTAATACTTTCTTCGGCAAGCAAAACATTTCCGTAAGAGTTGATAACCGTTTCTTTTATTTCAACATCCGACTTTTGTTTGGCATTTTGGTAATATTTCAAATACGTTTTCGATGCTTGAAGAGCAACAATATACGAACCGTCAAAAATCAATTGGCTTAAAGTTGCACGAGCATTCATATTATGCTTAGTTCCAAAAGCAACTTCGGCAAATTCTCCTTTGGTTCCTCCAAAAAATTCAGCAGGAATAAGTGATTTTTGTAAAACAAAATTGTTCGAATAGTCAACACTAGCGTTAATTTGGGGTAACCCAGCAGCTGTAGTTTCCCATTTTTTTGCTTTAGATGCTTCAATATCCCTGTTGGCATTTATAGCCGAATAATTATTGGTTAACGCATGGGCAATGGCTTGCTCTAAGCTATAATTATAGCTTTTCTGTGCTTCTTGTGATTTTACAGTGATTGCAAAAATCAAGAAACTTGTTAAAATTATATTCTTCATTATATATTAGGGTTTAGTAAATGTTTCTCAAGTTCAATGATTCCGTTTGGTGTTGCCAAGGCTCTGGTGTGGTATTCTAAAATTTCTAATTCTATTTTTTGAGCTTCTTTTTCGGATTTCGTATTTTCATTAATACTGAAAACAAGAATGTAATAAAATTTCACATAGTTTTCTATGTTGATATCAGTCCTATATAAGCCCTCTGTAATTCCTTTTTCAATATTTCTTCTAAAAAGCGAATTGCATTCCTCTATTTCCCTTGACATTACCTTTTGATGTATTTCCGGGTAATGTTTTTTTAATTGATATGCTGGAGAAGTATCTGAAGATTTAAACATTTCTTTAAATAATTTTCTTATCTCGAAATTTTCCTGAATTGCATTGTAATCTTTTAAAATAACATCGTCAATAATCTGGTGTATTTGTTTATGGATTGTTACAGTGGTTTCCTCAATGAGTATTTCTTTATTGCAAAAATACTTGTAAATTGTTTTTTTAGAAATACACATTTCCCCTGCAATATCATCCATGGTAATGCTTTTAAAACCTAGTTTTAAGAACATCTCACTTGCTTTTGATATAATTTTCTCTTTCATGTTTATGCTAAAATCGTTTCACTATTTCATTTGTGTCATTTTAAAGGCTTGAATTTCGATGCAAATGTAATACGGAAACTTTAAACACAAAAATAGTTTCCAATGTATTTACAATTATTTAACATTTCATTAAGGAACTCAGTTTGTAATAAAGTGTGAATACTGTAAATTAGCCAAAAATTAATTTATGCATACCATTTATCAGTATCAGGAGTTCATTTCGGAATATTTGCAATCGCAATATGAAACCAAAGAGCCCAAAAATTTGTATGAACCCATACATTATATTTTAGATCTTGGAGGAAAAAGAATACGTCCGGTACTCACTTTAATGAGCGCAGAAGTTTTTGATGCTGATTATAAAAAAGCGTTGCCAGCAGCTTTGGCTGTTGAGGTTTTTCATAATTTTTCGTTGGTTCATGATGATATTATGGACGATGCTCCTTTGCGAAGAGGGGAGCAAACGGTACATGAGAAATGGAATATAAATACCGGAATTTTATCTGGTGATGCGATGTTGATTCTGGCGTATCAGTATTTTGAAAAATACCAGCCAAAAATATTTCGTAAACTGGCTAAATTGTTCAGTAAAACGGCTCTTGAAGTTTGCGAAGGTCAACAATGGGACGTGGATTTTGAAGTTAGAAATGATGTTACCATTCCGGAATATCTTAAAATGATTGAATATAAAACAGCTGTTTTAGTTGCTGCAGCCATGAAAATGGGGGCAATTATTGCGGAAACATCAAAGGAAAATGCAAATCTTATTTATGATTTTGGACTTAATTTAGGTTTAGCTTTTCAATTACAGGATGATTATCTGGATGCTTTTGGAGATCCGGAAACCTTTGGAAAACAAGTGGGCGGGGATATTATTGAAAACAAAAAAACGTATTTATATCTAAAAGCAGTTGCCTTTTCAGAAAAAGAACAGCAAGAACAATTGATGCATTTATTTTCTGTTCAACCAGAAGATAGTTCAGATAAAATTAATGCTGTAAAAGAAATTTTTAATAATTCAGGTGCTTCAAAAGCAACACAAGATGCTATTCAGGATTTCACATTTAAAGCTTTCCAAACATTAGACAAAATGAATATCAATGCTGATAAAAAAGCAATGTTAAGAGCTTTCGGTGAAAATTTAATGGGAAGAAAAGTTTAGATTTTTGATTGCAGATTAACGATTTTTGATTGCAGAAGTTTTACTTCGGATAAATGATGGTTTATTGGTCTCAAAAATAGTTAAAACTATGCACTTTAGTGCATTTTCCTTTCAGGTTCTAAAAATATTCACCGCAAATTCGCTAATTATTTTTCGTTTTACAATCCTTATAATTTGCGAATTTGCGGTTAATTTTACTTTCCAACCTAGCAGACTTATAAGTCTGCAAAACTAAGTCTATGGACTTCCATCCAAAAGTGGTTTAGTTCAAAAATCAGTATAATTCAAAAAAAAAAATTAAACATTTAGAGCAGTTACTTAAAATCAAAAATCGTTAATCCTCAATCAGAAATCAAATGTTTATAGCTCCAAAAAATACTGATTTACTACTTACCGAAGCAGAAGGAGAAAACTTATATCTGAAATTAATAGAACAGATTAATAAGGATTTTAATCTCGCAAACGAAGGGATTGATTTTCCGTTGAGTGTTTCTCCTAATGAGTTGAAGATACAATTACATGAAAAAATCTATCGACTAATCCAATATAAATTTGCCGAATACCTCAATTTACTCTACATAATTGATGTTTCTGAGGAGCAAATAAAAAAGCTGGATGGATCGGACTTAGTAATTCTTTCCGAACAAGTGGCTTTCTTAATTTTAAAACGAGAATGGCAAAAAGTGTGGTTTAGGAATAAATATCGTTAAATAAAGTTTCTTACTTCTATAAGGACTTATGTGTTTTCGGTTTCGGCTCCCTCTCTTTTGGAGAGGGTTGGGTTGAGGAATTAAAAATAAACCCTTACAAATGGCATGAAGTCGTTACCATAAATATTGTTAGTGTCATTTAATACATTATAACGTGCGCCAATAGTTACATTACCGGATCTATAACCTGCACCAAGAAACAAACCAGTATTCCAGTAATCTTGTGAATTGCTATTGGAACCATCTAAATCTACATTGACTCTTAATTCTTCTAATTCAACCGAAAGTTGAATTGCTTCAATAGGATTAAGGAGTGCTATAATACTACTGCCATATAAATGGGAGGCATAATAATTCTTTTGTTTTACATAAGTGTATTGTCCGCTAAGTCCTAAAGCTACATATTCATTGAAATTATAAATGGCACTTGGAGCCACAGAAATATTAGTATAACCGGAGCCAAAACTTAATCCTAATCCGCCTCCAAATTGTACTTTTTGCCAAAAATCACTTTGTGAATGGTGTGCAATTGTTTCTTGCTGTGCTAATAAAAAATGGGAAGAGAATAAGGCTATCGAAATCAAAAAAGGTCTTAAAATGGCTAATTGATGAGTTTTTTTCATGTTTTAAGGGTTTTTTTAACAAATTTTTACGTAAAAGTACGTAAAAAATCGATTTAGATAGAATTGATTATTGTACTTTTGTCAAACTATTTAACAAAAAGTATATTCACTAGCATTATGGATAGGTTTTCATTTTTAAACGCAGCACATACCGAATTTTTCGCACAATTATACGATCAATATTTAGTAAACCCAGATAGCGTAGAGCCAAGTTGGAGAAGTTTTTTTCAAGGTTTTGACTTTGGGATGACTACTTATAATGAGGAGAATCCAGTTACCTACATTGCAAATGTAGCTTCCGGCAATATCGAGAGTACGAATGTATCAGAAAAACTTCAAAAAGAATTCAACGTACTAAAATTGATTGACGGGTATCGCTCACGTGGACATTTGTTTACAAAAACAAATCCCGTAAGAGAAAGAAGAGCAACTTTGCCTACCTTGGATATCGCAAATTTTTCGCTTTCGGCAGCTGATTTAAATACGGTTTTTGACGCGGCAAAGGCTATAGGTATTCAACCTTGTACACTTCAGGAAATTATAATGCACCTTGAGGCTATTTATTGTCAGCACATTGGGGTCGAGTATATGTATATTCGTAATCCAGAAGTGGTGGACTGGATTCAGAGTAAACTTGGGATAAACGACAATCAACCTAATTTCTCTGTTGATGAAAAGAAATCCATTCTTAATAAATTAAATCAAGCAGTTTCTTTCGAGAATTTCTTACACACAAAATATGTTGGTCAGAAACGATTTTCACTTGAAGGAGGGGAATCTGTAATTCCTGCTTTGGATTCCTTGATTGAAAAAGCGGCTGAAAAAGGAGTTGAGCAATTTGTAATGGGAATGGCACATAGAGGTCGTTTGAATGTTTTGGCAAATATTTTTGGCAAATCTACCCAAGACATTTTTGGTGAATTTGACGGTAAAGATTACGATCAGGAATATTTTGATGGGGATGTAAAATACCATTTAGGCCTTACCGCTGATAAAGTTACCAGTACAGGAAAAAAAATAAATATTAATTTGGCTCCAAATCCTTCTCACCTTGAAACAGTAGGTGCGGTAATCGAAGGAATTACAAGAGCAAAACAAGATAAATATTTTCCTAATGATTTCTCTAAAGTATTGCCAATCGCCGTTCACGGGGATGCCGCAATTGCAGGTCAGGGAATTCTTTATGAAATAGTGCAAATGGCACAATTAGATGGATATAAAACGGGAGGTACAATTCACATTGTTATCAACAATCAGGTAGGTTTTACAACTAATTACCTGGATGCTCGTTCATCAACTTATTGTACTGATGTTGCCAAAGTAACACTTTCACCAGTATTACACGTAAATGCAGATGATGCAGAAGCGGTAGTACATGCCATGTCATTTGCGTTGGATTTCAGAATGCAATTTGGCCGTGATGTATTTATCGATTTATTAGGATATAGAAAATATGGACATAATGAAGGTGACGAACCTCGTTTTACGCAGCCAGTTTTGTATAAAATTATTGCAAAACATCAAAACCCAAGAGATATTTATGCTGAAAAGCTATTATCAGAAGGAGTTATTGATGCTACTTATGTAAACGGATTAGAAAAAGAATACAAATCTAATCTTGAAGTAAATCTTGAGGCATCCCGTAAAAAAGACTTGACAATTATTACTCCATTTATGAAAAATGAATGGAAAGGTTTTGAGCAAGTTACAGATAATCAAATGCTTGAAAACGTAGATACTTCTTATTCTGTGGCAGGACTTACTGAAGTGGCAAATGCTATTTGTAATTTACCATCGGATAAAAAGTTTATCAGCAAAATCCAAAAACTGATTAACGACAGAAAAACAATGTTTTTCGAAACTAATAAGTTGGATTGGGCCATGGGTGAACATTTAGCTTATGGATCATTATTACAAGAAGGATATGGCGTACGTATTTCTGGACAAGATGTGGAACGCGGTACTTTTTCTCACCGTCATGCCGTTGTAAAAGTTGAAGATTCAGAAGAAGAAGTGATTTTAATCAATAGTTTAGAAGGCAAAAAAGGAAAATTCAATGTTTTCAATTCGCTTTTATCTGAATATGGTGTTTTAGGTTTTGATTATGGTTACGCTTTAGCAAACCCAAATACACTTACAATATGGGAAGCACAGTTTGGAGATTTTAGTAATGGAGCCCAAATTATGATTGACCAATACATTTCTTGTGGAGAAGATAAATGGAACAATCAAAACGGAATTGTTTTATTATTGCCTCATGGATATGAAGGACAAGGAGCAGAGCACTCATCTGCAAGGATGGAGCGTTATTTACAACTTTGTGCAAGACATAATATGTTTGTTGCTGACTGTACAACTCCTGCCAACTTCTTTCACTTATTAAGAAGACAAATGAAAACGACTTTCCGTAAACCACTTGTCGTGTTTACACCAAAAAGTTTATTGCGTGATCCTAGAGTTGTATCTCCTATAGAGGATTTTGCTTCAGGAAGTTTTCAAGAAACGTTTGATGATGAAACAGTAAATAAAGCAGATGTGAAAACATTAGTTTTCTGTACTGGAAAATTCTATTATGACATCACTGCCGAAAGAGAAAATAACGGTCGTAAAGATGTTGCTGTAGTTAGAATCGAACAATTATTCCCATTACCGGTAGAACAATTAAAAGCGATTATCGCTAAATATCCAAACGCTGATGATTATGTTTGGGCACAAGAAGAGCCTAAAAACATGGGAGCTTATAGCTATATGTTGATGAATTTCGATTTAGTGAAATGGAGATTAGCGTCACTAAAAGCGTATTCAGCACCGGCGGCAGGAAGTTACACCAGAGCAAAACGTCGTCAGGCCGATGCGATACGAATGGTATTTGATAAAAATTTATTTAGATAGAAAAAAGTTTAAAGTTTGAGGTTTAAAGTTTTATTTATAGAACGTTAAATCTTAAACTTTAAATTATTTAACTTTAAACTTTAAACTAAAAGAAAGATGATTTTAGAAATGAAAGTCCCATCACCAGGGGAATCTATAAAAGAAGTTGAAATTGCAACTTGGTTGGTAAAAGACGGAGACTATGTAGAGAAAGACCAAGCGATTGCTGAGGTTGATTCTGATAAAGCAACATTAGAATTGCCTGCAGAAGCAAGCGGAATTATTACATTAAAAGCAGAAGAAGGTGATGCTGTAGCAGTAGGAGCAGTAGTTTGTTTAATTGACACTAGCGCTGCAAAACCATCTGGTGCTGCACCAGCGGCAGCAGTTGAAGCACCAAAAGCTGAAGTTAAAGTTGAAGCACCAAAAGCGGCTCCGGCAGCAGCAGCTCCAGCAGCAACTTACGCATCAGGAACT
The DNA here is from genome assembly GCA_046050185.1 of Bacteroidota bacterium. Taxonomy (GTDB): domain Bacteria; phylum Bacteroidota; class Bacteroidia; order Flavobacteriales; family Flavobacteriaceae; genus Flavobacterium. Next base: position 4,153 of record JBJOQF010000064.1, on the reverse strand, counting down.
CCATCTCCAGCGGCAAGAAAAATATTAGACGAAAAAAATATAGCTCCAGCTTCAGTAACAGGAACTGGAAAAGATGGAAGAATCACTAAAGAGGATGCCGTAAATGCAGTTCCATCTATGGGAACACCTACAGGTGGATCTCGTGGAGTTGAGCGTACTAAATTATCTATGTTGCGTAGAAAAGTAGCGGAAAGATTAGTTGCTGCTAAAAACGAAACAGCAATGTTGACTACTTTCAACGAAGTAAACATGACACCAATCAACTTGATTCGTAATGAATACAAAGATGCATTCAAAGCAAAACATGGCGGAATTGGTTTAGGATACATGTCTTTCTTTACTAAAGCAGTAACAAGAGCATTAAAATTATTCCCGGATGTAAATTCAATGATGGATGGTGATCATAAGATTGCTTTTGATTTTTGCGACATTTCAATTGCGGTTTCAGGACCAAAAGGGTTAATGGTTCCTGTAGTTCGTAATGCTGAAAACTTGACTTTCCGTGGTGTTGAAGCAGATATTAAAAGATTAGCATTGAAAGCGCGTGACGGACAAATCACAGTTGATGATATGACAGGTGGAACATTCACGATTACTAACGGTGGTGTTTTTGGAAGTATGTTGAGTACACCAATTATCAACCCTCCACAATCTGGAATTCTTGGAATGCACAACATTATCGAGCGTCCAATTGCAGTAAACGGTAAAGTGGAAATTCACCCAATGATGTACGTAGCTTTGTCTTATGACCACAGAATTATAGATGGCCGTGAGTCAGTTGGTTTCTTGGTAGCAGTAAAAGAAGCTTTGGAAAACCCATTAGAATTATTGTTGGATAACAATCCTAAAAAAGCATTAGAATTGTAATACTTATACTTTGTCATTATGACAAAGGAAGAATCTCTATCCCGTTTAGTTTTACTAAACGGGATTTTTTTTTAAATCCCTTTAAATTCCACTGCATCAAAAAGAGCATAATTTTGGCTCTGTGGAATGTGATCACCTATAAATTGTAAGTTTTCGACACTACAATAGATCTTGAATTTAGTGGTTTTACCATAACTAAGTTGAACAGTTGCCATAATTGCATCATTGATTTTCCAACTTACATTATAACGCCCGTTTGAGGTTAGTGTTAATTGTAACGTAAGATTATACCATTGCCCTCTTTTGATCTTTTTTTGAACAGATTGGAACGGATAGCCCTGTGAGGTCATATATACGATAAGATCGTCCGGTTCAGCCGCTAATTGATCTCGGATGGCTTGTTTTCCGTAACCAATTTCAAAATCAAGTTCGTGTGTGTCGTTATTGTATAAAAAAGCCCCAATACTTGCCATATCGCCAGCACCCATTTCAGGGACATAAACATTCCAACGGTATGTTCCTGCGGCAAAACTTGAAATCGTTTTCACTTTTGATCTTTCCCAAGTGTTTGGATTGGTGAAAATGCGTAAATTTCCATTTTCAATCCAGTAATTTGGATTACCAACTTGGGTAGCATCCACCCATTCATTCAAATTGTCGAAGTTCCAAATTTTTGAAATTGTAGTTGAAATTTTCGAATTACCGTTCTTCAAAATACTGGGATTGTCAGAATCTGACTTAGTTATTGTTTCATTTTCGTTAGTTAACGTATCAGGAGAACAAGAAAATAAAAGTAGTCCCATAAATATCAATAGTTTTTTGAATATAGTTTTCATCTTTACTGAAGGTTTAAGGATGTTATTATTGTAAATATAAGCAATAATTAAAATAGTCCACTATAGCTTTTCCTTTCATTAAAACATCAGCACCTATGATTCCATGTACAGGTTTTGATTTGTGTTGTAAGAGCGCTTCATTTATATGTGATAAATCAAAAATTACAATATCAAATTCTAAATCTTTCCAGTTGCCTAATTGCAGTTGATTTTTAAAAGCAATTTGTGTGAACATTCCGTTTGCTCCCGCACCGGAAGCTTTAGTTTTAGATTTTTGGGCTTCCAATGAAAACAAATCAATGCTCTCAAATCCTACACAACTATTTGACGCTCCCGTATCAAGAATAAAGTTGCCAATTACACCGTTAATCTTTGCTTTTATTAATAAATGCTGTGTTTTGGTAATCTTGAATTTTACTTTTTTGTAGTTTTCTTTTTTAAGAATATCGTGGAGGTTTTTCATTTTCGATTGCGTTTTAAAATCAAAAATAATCCAATTAGAATCAAAAGTCCAATACTATAAAATATATAATTTGTAGTATTTTTTTGAGGTTCTAATGCTCCATAATAAACAAAAGCGCTCCAGTAATAAGGTGATTTTTTTGCGTTTGGAATGCTTTTGCTATTTAAAAAATTAAGTTTTGTATTGGCATTGGCTTCAAAATAAGATGGATTATTTTTTATATTTTTATAAAAATCATCCATAAAAACGGATGTTGTATAATCGTTTACTTTCCACAACGAAAACAGTAAATTTTGTGCGCCGGCAAACTGAAAACCTCGGGCAATACTCATCGCTCCTTCGGATTTGTAGAGTTTTCCTATTCCGGTTTCACAGGCACTGAGTACAACCAAATCAGGATTGATTTTTAAGTTGTATAACTCTGAATATAAAATTTCCTGATCGTAAAATTTGATGCTGGCTGGCATTTCTATATCACCTGAAGAAGCATGTGTAGACAAATGCAGAATGGAATACTTAGCAGCGTTGGTTTTAAAATTATTGAATGTTGCGGTTGTGTTTTCAAAAAATTTTCCTTCAAAATTTGTTTTTATGGATTGCATTTCGGCTTTCGAAAAAGCCAATTCATAATTAGTATTTTCAAAAACAGGAAATATTCCTAAAACAGTTTGCTGCCCTGTCAAAGGTGGCTTTGCATTCAAATAAAATGTAGCCGAATTGTTGTAGGCAATCTTGAAATCATTCAATAAATAGTTCATTTTGGCAAAATTACTCGTTGCCGTTTCTTTTGTGATTAAAGCTTCAAACGGAAGGAAATTGAGAATTCCGTCAGGAACAATCAGTAGGTTTTTATGGATTGTGTTTTTGGGTAATTTGAGTAAATCAAAAGCAATTTTCCCCTTTTTATTGTAGCCTTTTATGTCATTTGTAATGGTATTGGCGTCACTAAAATAATCTAAGAATTGCCAGATTTTAGCAATGGAATGTGCAGTATTACTAAAAGAGTTTAATTTTATTTGTTTGTTTTCCAAAGTAAAATAATACATTTTTTCGTAACCTGAAAAATAGTAAACCATAACAGCTTTATCTTTTTCGAGCTTTGAAAATAAAGCGTTTGTATCTAAATTTTCTGGTGCAAAACCAGCATTTTTGATGCGAATGTTTTTTAGCGAAAGCATTAATTCATTTTGCTTTTTGATGGCTTCGTTTATTTTTGAAATATCGGCCAAAACACCTTTTTGCTGTTCTTTTATAATTTCATTATTCCAGTTTTGAAGTTGTTCCAAATACAGTTTTTCTTCCTTAGTGGCTGTTTTGTTTTGGGCAAGATAACTTTTTAAAACACCTGATTTTGTTCGTTCGGCTAATTGGAAAGCGCTTTCTATATAGCTGCTTTTTTTCTCCTTTTGATAAAGTAAATCATAAATGGCGATGCATTTTTCGGTGCGGTTTCTAACTCGGGTTTGGTTGATGATTTTGGAGTTTTCATAAACCAAAAGATTGGCAAATAAAGCTTCAATATGGAACGAAAGCGCATAAGCGTCCAGTGCTTTTTTAAACTGATTTTGTTTTTGAAAAATAGCAGCCTGTAAATCTAAGGCGTCCAGTAAAACGGTTTCGGAATAAAGAGAACTTTGGTTGGGCAGAATATTTTTTTTATGGGAATAATTAGGAATTAAAGTTTTGAAAACATTCGAAATAAATCTACTGGCTTCCGTATATTTTTTCTGTTCAAACAGCAGTAAAGCATTTTCATAATCGAGTTTGGCTATTTTTCTTGTCTCGAAACTTTGGGATTTATTGTTGGTTTCCAAAAACAGTTTTCTAGCCTTTTCAAAATACAAATTGGCTCGTCCAAAGTCTTGTTGTTGACTATAAATCGAGACTAAGTTTCGGTAAACATTAGATAGTGTTTCTGATTGATTTTTTTCTTTTTCTAATAATTTTTTAGACATTTCGAATGCGTTTTGAGCTTTTCGATATGCAT
>JBJOQF010000063.1:0-6165 GCA_046050185.1 Bacteroidota bacterium | reverse complement strand
TTGTGCTTCCAGTGCCGGAAAAACAGAGCTTCCAGTTGATAAATACAGGATTCCGGCAATGATTTACAGTCCGGGTTATGTTCAGCCAAAACATTACACTAATTTGATGTCTCAAATAGATATTATGCCTACATTATTTGGATTGTTGAATTTCAATTATCAAAGTAAATTCTATGGTGAGGACGTCTTAAAAACTGATTATAAACCAAGAGCTTTAATTGCGACATATCAGGATTTAGGATTGATAAAAGATAATATTTTGACTATTATTTCACCAAAACAACAAGTGAAGCAATTTCAATTGATATTAAAAAAAGATCAAAAAACAGCACCTGATTTCCAAATCTATTACGACCAAAACCCTTTGATAAAAGAAAGAACTGATTTAGTAAACCAAACCATTTCCTATTACCAAACGGCTTCGGATATGTTGAAGAAAAAGAAATATCAGAAAATTAATTAGTATAAAAAAACGGGTGAGATTACTGTCTTACCCGTTTTTTTAGATTTAAAAATTATTCTTTATCGTTTACTAAACCAAAAAGTACTCCTTTTCTAAATAATTTGGAATCTTGTTTTAACCCCTTTTTATTGCGTTTAGTAAGTGCTTCAGTATCTAAATTACTTAAATCAGGTTTTCCTGCATTTACCCATGCAGTATACCAAAAACTAGCTGTAGCGGCAATTGCTTTTTTCATTTGATTTTCAACCATCCCATTTAACTCTTGGTGAAATTTAGTGGCATAATCATCTGAATATAAGACACCATTGTATTTGTTTTTTACAATAGTTCCTGCATCATCAACGACATACATTTTGTTTTCTGGAGTCGTAGTTCTTAATTTTTCATCAGCCGCTAATAAAGGAACTACTAAGCTATGGGTGTCAAAAATAATATCCCAAGTTGCCTGGTCTACATTTTCAATATATTTTCCTTCATCAGCATTTAGTTTATAGTTCTTAACAAACAATTCGGGCAAACGACTTTCCCATAAAGAATGAATTCCTTTCTGATTGGTATTTTGACCATCATAATTGTCAGAAGTGTGTAAAGGCATGTGCGCATCTCCTATGTAATGTCCAAGTTCTGCCGCAATAAATAGAATTTCGTTTTTTCTTTTCTCTTTGAAAGCTTTAGTTAATTTGCCCATCATTTCTTGAATGTACCAAGGCAATGTTCCATTTTTTGACAAGAATTTCTCATCGTATTTTTTCTTTGCAACTTCCATTGTTTTAGGAAAGCTGTCAACGCTTCCAAAATTCTCCATATCAAAATAATGGCGAGGTCCTTCGGCTTTATCATTCAAGATAGATTTTCTTAAATCTGGAACTGTCGATTCCTGTGTGATAAAATCAATATGATTGTAGAAAAAAGTTTGTAATGGTTTTGGAAGTGCCATTACTGCAGCTCTATTGATTCGTTCATGCCCAACAATACCCCATGATAGCAGTAAAAAAGCAATTCCAATTGTAGTTAACCTAATAAGTATAGGTCTAATTTTAAAAATTTCCATTATATATATTTATTAGAACTACAAATGTATTTTTTTTAAATATAATTCAATAAAATCTGGTTTAAGATTATGTTAATTAAAAAAAATAATTAAAAATGTTTCGACACAAAAAAAAAGAACTTTTATTCACAATTTGCGTTTAGCAACCTTACTGTTTTTCTTTTTTATTGAATGAATTTTGGAGGGTTTTTAATCATTATATGTTTTAAATAGTGCTTTATAATTAAAAAACATAATAATTAACAATGTACCAATTGCTATAAATATCCAAAGTAAAAGGCCTTGAAACATTCGAACCGTTTCTTTCAAAAAGTTTGATTTTATATTGTTCTTCCAACTCTTGAATATGCTTCGAAATGGCAGGTTGCGTAATCAATAATTCCTTTGTGGCTTTAGTAAAACTCAATCAATTGGCTACAGTAAAAAACACTTTTAATCTAAAATCCATAATTTATATTTTTATTAAATGGAATTTAAATTCACAACAATCCATTATATTTTCTAACAAACCATTCGGTTGATAGAAAAATAGAAATTAAAACGAGTAACCAAACCCAATCAATCAAAGGTGTTTTGGTCATAGTATTCTTTTGAACGGCTTTGTATTCTTCATTATCCAAAAGTGATTTTATTAACACTTCAATTTGATCTGGAAAATAGACTTTTCCTTGTGTTTGTGCTGCTAATTGTGTCAATTTTTTTACATCTGGATTAACGAATTGTTTTTCGATATCAAAATTCAATATTTCAAAATGATTGGAAAAAGTAGTTTTTGAATTCAATTCTTTTACGGAAAAATCATAATTTCCAGCCGTAAGTCCATCAAGATTGACTTTATAGGAATTATTGCTTTTCAATAAATCGTAATTTTTAGTTTGTTTAGTTTTAGTATTAGTTACAGCAATTGTCAAGCGAGCTTTCTCATCAAACTCATAATTTTTATTGAAATATTGCGCAGAAATTTCAATTGCTTCGCCTGAATTATAGAAACTTTCGTGGGCTACAACCAATGATTTTTTTGAATTATTAGAAGCCAAAAACTGGATAATTTTGTCTATAAATATATCAAACTTCTCAAAAGACTGATTGTCGATATGACTTTGCAAACGCCATTTCCAACTATTTTCCCCTAAAAAATAAGCCGTTCTTTTGCCTTTATTTTCAGTAAAAGCCAATAATGGTGCGTTAGTATCAATATTTCTTATTTTGGAAGAAAGCAATACCGAAACGTTTCCATTTGTAGTTATTGTTCCAAAAGGATTTTGCAACGGAGGGAAATTTTCGAAACCAATATTATCAATTGCAAAGAGATTAAATTGAGAATTAAATTCAGCCAAATAATCCTCTTTTTGACCACTCATTTTGAAAGAGAAATTACTCTGTTGTTGATTCAAAAAATTAAAATCTGTATTGTTTCCAGTAATAATAAATGTGTTTATTCCAGCTAATTTTGCAAAATCAAAAACCGATTTAAATTCAGTTGTAGGTTGGTATAAAATTAAAATACTATAATCTTGTAATGATTTGATAGCATCAGGCTTAATCAAAGTTACTTTACGTTGTGCATTCGTTTCTATTGCACGTTTCAAAGCACCAATATCCGGATGATTTATAGCAGAAATAATGGCGATATTTGTTTTTTGGCCAATCACTTCAACGGCAAAATTCTTGGTATTATTATAAGTATTCTTTTCTTTTTCTTTAGATGAAATCGTAGCTTTAAAAACTTGTAATCCTACTTTATTCGCTGGTAAAAATACATTGATAACAGCCGTTTTTTTCGATGGTGAAAATGAAATAGATTGTTTACTAAAGACCGAATTCCCTTGAGAGATAACAAAATCAGCTGTTACATTTTTGGTTCCTGAATAGTTTAAAAAAACTTCTACTGGAAATTTATTTTTGTGAAAAGCATATTTATTAACATTCAATTGATCTATTTTAAAATCTAAAAAAGTGGTTGTATCACCTACAATTAAAGGAAATACTTTATTCGCTACATCAAAACCATAAACATAATCGTTACCCGAAGTTTGGTTTCCGTCAGTAATAATTACGGTTGGAAAAATTATATTTTTATTAATGCTTTTCAGATTTTTGGCTACCGCATCTAAATTGGTTTGCGTTCCTTTATAATTAAATTTTTCCGATTGTTGAAATTCACCGTCAAATTGATACGATTGAATATCAAATTTATCTTGTAAGGCTGTATTCGAAATCAATTTTTGATATAATTCTGAAGCTTTTTCATTAACATTCAAGAACGAAATGGAATTGGAATTATCAACAACAATTGGCAACGGTGTTTTTACTGTATCTAAAGTATTTTTAGTTATTATGGGATTAATCAACAGTAATAATATCCCAAAAATAGACATAAAACGCAAAAAAGCCAAAAACAAACTAACTGTAGAATTGTTTTTGGCTTTGTATAAATAATGGTAAAATGACAAACTACCGGCTACTACTAAGGAAAGCATTATTAATAAAATAGTAGTTGTAGTCATTCTTTTCTATTTTAAATGATGAATTTTAAATTTTAAATTCATCATTTATAATTTATAATTATTTTAGGTGAGCATTCCACCACAAACATTCATAACCTGTCCGGTTACATAAGTACTCATATCTGAGGCAAAGAAAAGACACGCATTAGCAACATCTTCAGTAGTTCCACCACGTTTCAACGGAATTCCGTCTCTCCATCCTTTCACGACATCTTCATTTAATTTAGCTGTCATTTCGGTTTCTATAAATCCCGGAGCAATTACATTACAACGAATATTACGAGATCCTAATTCCAAAGCTACTGATTTTGAAAAACCAATAACTCCTGCTTTAGAAGCCGCATAATTGGTTTGACCCGCATTTCCTTTCACTCCTACTACTGAACTCATATTGATAATTGATCCTGAACGTTGTTTTAAGAAAGTTCTTTGAATCGCTTTGGTCATATTAAAAACCGATTTTAAATTAACATCAATTACTTGATCGAAATCTCCTTCAGACATACGCATCAAAAGGTTGTCTTTAGTAATTCCGGCGTTGTTTATTAGAATATCAACAGTTCCAAACTCAGCCAAAACTGCATCTACAAAAACTTGTGCTTCATTAAAATCAGCAGCATTTGATTGATATCCTTTAGCTTTAATTCCTAAAGTGTTCAATTCATTTTCAAGAGCCAAAGCTGATTCTACTGATGAACTATACGTAAATGCAATATTTGCACCGTGTTTTGCAAAAATTTCTGCAATTCCTTTTCCAATTCCGCGGCTTGCACCTGTAATTATGGCAACTTTTCCTTCTAGTAATTTCATATTATAATGATAAGTATGTTTATTATTTTGATGTACAAATATAGATTATTTAAGCGTTTTATGAAATTTGTAGTACAAAAAAAGCCTTACCGAGGTAAAGCTTTTGAACAGTAAATTTTATTTTATTTTGGAAATACACTAAAAAGCTACATTCCATTTTGGCAATCTTCCATTTTCATCAAGGAAGTTTTGCAAAACTTGTCCTTCTACGAATGTTGGTATTGCTTTAGTCTTATCGTTGAAAGTCTCATACCAAACCACTTCAAGTGTACTGATATCTTCAATTTTCATTTGTGCCGGCCAAGAATATTTTCTTCCTGTTTTTGCAAATTGGTGTCCTTCTACTATTTTATCTTTCAAGCCACCATTTTTAATTTTCAAAGTTCCGTTATTCTGAACAGTTCCTGTAGAACCAACCATAATTAACTCTTTTTCATCCCCTACTGAATACACTAAAAACACTCCTGATCCTTCTGAAGCATTACATACTTCTTCTAAACTCTCATCTATGGTGAATGAAAACTGATTGCTAACTTTGAATTTTTTTAATTCTTTGTACATATTATTTTATTTTTATTTGAATTGGCTTTTACAAAAAAACACCCCACAAAATCGTGAGGCCCATTAGAAACCATTCGTTTATGTTTGCTCTTATTAGGATTACATCTGAAAAAACAGACCAATTTAATAAAGTGCAAAGATATTTCTTTAATTCAGTTAATACTAAAAAAGCCCCACAAATTGTGAGGCTTTTAAAATATTTAATTCTTGGTTAGATTAACCTAAAACTTCTTTTACTTTTTTACCAATTTCAGCTGGCGAATCCACAACGTGGATACCACATTCTCTCATGATTTGTTTTTTAGCTTCAGCAGTATCGTCAGATCCACCAACAATAGCACCTGCATGTCCCATTGTACGTCCTGCTGGAGCGGTAACTCCTGCTATGAATCCTACAACTGGTTTACGGTTACCATCAGCTTTAATCCAATGAGCAGCATCAGCTTCTAATTGTCCACCTATTTCACCTATCATTACAATACATTCTGTTTCTGGATCATTCATCAATAATTCAACTGCTTCTTTTGTAGTAGTTCCAATGATTGGGTCTCCACCAATTCCAATTGCAGTAGTGATTCCTAATCCTTGTTTCACCACTTGGTCAGCAGCTTCGTAAGTTAAAGTTCCTGATTTAGAAACAATTCCAACAGTTCCTTTTTTGAAAACAAAACCTGGCATAATTCCAACTTTAGCTTCACCTGGAGTAATTATACCTGGACAGTTAGGACCTATTAATCTTGCATTTCTTTCCTTAACATAACTATTAGCTTTAA
>JBJOQF010000062.1:0-5316 GCA_046050185.1 Bacteroidota bacterium | reverse complement strand
CTAACATCGTAAAAGCACTAAACCCAAATAATAAATTCCTATTTTTAGTTTCCAGGTCTGAATTCTCACCTTTTATTTGATCCGTTTCATATTCTATACGAGAGAATTTATCTCCCATTTTTCGTTCTTCTTTTTGTAACTTTTCATTGATACGAATGTATTCCTTAGTATAAGCAGATGCCTTTTCTGGCTCTATAACTGCCAACTGCTTCAACGCAACTAAAATATCACGAGAATTTTTGGTGTTACGAGCTAACAAAAGTGCTTCTTTAGAATACTGTAACGCTTTGACTGTATCTTTTTTTGAAGCAAAATACTCTGACAAATGAATTTTATTAACAAAAATCCCCGTAGATAATTTTAAACTGTCTCTCAATTTTAGGGATTGATAAAATAATCCAGGAAGTTCTTCAGTCTCATTTAATTTGAATTTTGAATATGCCAAATTATCTAACAAAAGTGCATAAACAAATGGCTTTTGGATAATTAGATTTTTCTGTTCCAATCCTTTTTGAAAATAACTTTTTGCAAGCGAGTATTTTTGTGAATTAAGATAAAGAAAACCAATATTATTATAGGATGTTGCTCTTGACTGAAACTCTACAGGTATTATTTCATCATCAATTACTGACAATGCTTTATTATTATATTCAATCGCATTATCAAATTCTCCAAGCTCACCAAAAGTTATTCCGAGAAGATTATATGCATCATACAAAATACTATTTGCTCCTTTTTGTCCTTTAACTATTCGTAAAACATTGAATACTGATTTCTCGCTTCCAAAAAAATCCCCAACCTTAAACTGCAAGTTTGCTTTATTAATTAGTATTTTACTTAAATTAAAATTATCACCTAGTTTAACATACATTTTTTCTGCTTTATAATAAAACAAAAAAGCACTGTCTGAAACTGATTGCGACTCATAATAATCCCCTAAGTAGGTGTACGCCTTAGTTATGTTTAAAGTATCCTTAGCATTTTCAGACTTTTCCAAAACTAGACGTACCGTTTTATTAAAATTTTTCCAATTATTTAAATTATAATACCGATTGGCTACTTTAAAAAGATTTACTCGATTTAATGAATCGTTTTCTTGATTGACAACTATGTCAAAGGCCTTTTCATTAAACTGTTGTCGCTTTTGTTGAGGCAAACTGAAATCATTTGCCAATGAAAAATAAGTAGAGAGACTGTCCTCTGATGAAGTAATAGGATCGTTTTCTGCGTTTTTTTTGGAACAACCCAAAAAAACAAATAACAAGAATATTAATATAGGATAAGTTTTTTTCAATAGTTTGTCTCGAATTTTATCAAAAATAGTAAAATAAAACTATTGACCTAAAAAAAGGCTATCAAATAATTGATAGCCTTTTTTATATTTAAAAAATTAGTTAAATTATTAATCTAATTTAACATTTCCTCCGGTAGCATTTCCTCCAATGATATCTAATTTCATGTTTCCTCCGGTAGCATTTCCTCCGATGATATCTAATTTCATATTTCCTCCGGTAGCATTTCCACCTATAATATTAACATTAGTGTCAGATTTTGCAGTACTGTTTGTTTCTGGTGTAGTAAATGATGTTAAGATCATTACTAATGAGAATAAACCGATTGTTAAGATTGCTTTTTTCATAATTTGGGATTTTATATTTTTATGTTTTTTACTTTTTTTCACTTCCTTTTGCAGGAATTTGTTTGGTAAAACTACATAGGTAATCTTAAAATTTCCTACAAAAAAAGGTGTTTATGGTAGAATACAGCCGTTTGATAGTGAATGATACCCAAATTATGGTAAATGGCTATTTTTTAAATTTCCAGGTAATTCCCATTGGAAAAATCAGAAATAATTAGGTCAACATTTGCCTTATACGATTTAGAGAAAGGAAGCTTTGTAGCAGTGTTTTTAATGTAACATACCGTATTTCCTGTATGAATTCGAGAAATATAATTTCGGTTTACGATATAGCTGTTATGAATTCTGATAAAAGGAAAAGATAAAATTCCTTCAAAATGCTTCAATGTTTTGAAAGCGGTTATCATTTCACCATTATTTAGGTGTATGTCAGTAGAATTATTATCTGCCTGAAAATAACAAATATCTTTAGCATCAATATATCTGTAATCACCGTATGATTTTATACATAGAATAAGAGGCTGCTCTTGATTTGGCATTTCTTGTTTAACTAAAACTATTGGGCTTTCATCAAAAACTGGTAATTGTTTCGAAAGAACTGTTTCTGTGTTATTCGATTTGTTCAATTTTAAAATTGATTTTACAATATCGATACGTGCCAATGGTTTTAATAAATAATCCGCCACTTCATATTGAATAGCTTCAAAAGCCAAATCTTTCTTTGTAGTTGTAACAATAATCTTTGGGATTACTTTAAGATATCGGTATAATTCATTAATAAGCATTAATGACAAATTACTATCTTTTTTAGCAGGGTCAATTTCAAGAAAAACCAATTGAGGCGTATGCTCTAAAATAAGATTTAATCCATCCGCATAATTATTTGCCGAAGCCACGAAAATAAGCTCCGAAAAACTATCAGCAACGGCTTTTGTTTCCGAAACACTTTCTTGATTGTCGTCAATAATAATGTACGAGTAATTCATCAATGTCTTTTCCTAGAATTATTAGGCACTACATTAGATGTCTAAAGTAAAATATACTTCAAATTATTAAGTAAATATTGCGGTAGTTTGGGGAAACTAATTAAACAATGGCTTAAAATATTGAACAAAAAAACCTTATTTAACAGTTTAAAAATAAGCATTTAACTATTTTTTCATATATGGTTGTTAATATGTTTTTAACAAATGTTGACACATTGTGACGAAATGCAAATAAATCCGATGAGAAGCATTGATCATTTGTAAAAAATAACAGATAGCATACAAAAACAAAAAGCTTTCCTAAACGGAAAGCTTTTCTTATGTAAATAAAAAATCTAATTACATTTTCATTAACCAATTTTTCATTGAAACTTCATTTTCAATAATTGATTTCAAATCTGTGATTTTCACTCGGTCTTGTTTCATTGTATCCCTATGACGAATCGTTACGGTTTGATCCTCGATAGTTTGATGATCTACTGTGATACAAAATGGCGTCCCTAAAGCATCTTGTCTTCTATAACGTCTTCCTACTGCATCTTTTTCATCATAGGACACGTTGAAATCCCATCTCAAATCATCAATGATTTGATGTGCAATTTCAGGCAATCCATCCTTTTTTACCAATGGTAAAACTGCTGCTTTTGTTGGTGCTAAAACTGCTGGTAATTTCAAAACCGTTCTTGTAGAACCGTCTTCTAAAGTTTCTTCTTTTAGAGAAGTAGCAAAAACAGCCAAAAACATTCTATCTAATCCTACTGAAGTTTCCACTACATAAGGAACATAGTTTTGATTCAATTCAGCATCAAAATATTGCAGTTTTCTACCTGAATATTGTTCGTGTGCTTTCAAATCAAAATCAGTACGCGAGTGAATTCCTTCTAATTCTTTGAATCCAAAAGGGAAGTTAAACTCAATGTCAGCAGCTGCATTTGCATAATGTGCTAATTTTTCATGATCGTGAAAACGATAATTTGCTGCACCTAAACCAAGTGACAAATGCCAATTTAGTCTAGCCGCTTTCCAATGCTCGTACCATCTCATTTCGTCACCTGGGCGTACAAAAAATTGCATTTCCATTTGTTCAAACTCACGCATACGGAAGATAAATTGTCTTGCAACGATTTCATTTCTAAAAGCTTTACCAGTTTGTGCAATTCCAAAAGGAATTTTCATTCTTCCTGATTTTTGCACATTCAAGAAATTGACAAAAATACCTTGTGCTGTTTCCGGACGCAGGTATAAATCCATTGCTGTATCCGCTGAGGCTCCTAATTTTGTTCCAAACATCAAGTTAAATTGACGTACTTCGGTCCAATTTCTAGAACCTGATTCTGGACAAGCTATTTCCAACTCTTCAATTAAGGCTTTTACATCTTCCAAATCTTCGTTGCCAAGCGAACGAGCCATTCTTTCCAGAATTTCTCTTTCTTTGGCTTTGTATTCAACAACTCTAGCATTTGTCGTAACAAATTCCTGTTCATTGAAAGCATCCCCAAAACGAGCGCGCGCTTTTTCGATTTCCTTGATTGCTTTTTGATTCAGCTTTTCAGCATAATCTTCAATCAAAACATCGGCTCTATATCTTCTTTTTGAATCTTTGTTGTCAATCAATGGGTCATTAAACGCATCAACGTGACCTGAAGCTTTCCAAGTAGTTGGATGCATCAATATTGCCGCGTCAAGACCAACAATGTTATCGTTCATTTGAACCATTGCTTTCCACCAATATTCGCGTATGTTCTTTTTTAACTCTACTCCGTTTTGTGCATAATCATAGACTGCACTTAAACCATCATAAATTTCGCTTGACGGAAAAATAAATCCGTATTCTTTTGCATGCGAAATTACATTCTTAAATAAATCTTCTTGTTTTGCCATAATAGTGCAAAAATATAAAAAGTGAACATAAAAAAAAGAAATTTATTAAAGATTGAAGCATTGATTTGTCTATTTTTATAAATAAATCCTTGATTACATGTTTGAAAGCATTATTAATCTATTTTTTCCAAAAGTCTGTTCCGGTTGCAGTTCCTTTTTAGTGACAAATGAAAATGTGATTTGTACCGTTTGCAGACACGATATCCCGTTGACAAATCATCATTTGAATCCAGAAAATGATGCTTTCAAAAAATTTTACGGAAGAATTCCTGTCCTTCACACCTCTGCATTGTTTTATTTTCATAAAAAAGGAATTGTTCAAGAACTCATTCATAATTTAAAATATAAAGGACACCAAGAAATAGGAACAATTATAGGCGAATGGTACACCGAAGATTTAAAAACGATCGAATTATTACAATCTGTAGATGAAATTATTCCAGTTCCATTACATCCGAAAAAATTAAAAGAAAGAGGCTACAATCAGGTAACGGCTTTTGGAAAAGCACTTTCTTCAGGTCTAAATTTAGCCTATAATGATTCGCTATTGATTCGGAATGTCTATTCAAAAACACAATCGAAGAAAAATCTATTAGGAAGAACTGAAGGAATTGAAACTATTTTTGATGTTTCCTTTACAGAAAAAGATCATCATAAACATTTCCTTTTAATTGATGACGTTATCACAACCGGAGCCACATTAGAAGCTTGCTCACATGCTTTATTGAAAATTCCCGGTGCAAAAATCAGCGTTATTTGTATGGCGATGGCACAATCCTGACAAACCAATTCAAACCTTAAATTTTGTTT
>JBJOQF010000061.1:0-10129 GCA_046050185.1 Bacteroidota bacterium | reverse complement strand
ATTTTTTCGTTGATGTTTTCATATAAATGTTCTAAATTTTCATTGATTTTTTTTCCTACAAGGCAATTTGGATTTGGTGCGTTTTTTGAAAAACCTAAAGTTACCGTGTCAAAAGCCATTTTAAAAATGGCATTTAATGAAATTGTTGAAGCAGATTTTAATAATTTTGTCCCCCCATTTTTACCCTCTTTACTTTCTACAATATTGTTTTTCTTCAGGTTAGCTATTTCCTTTCTTACCAAAACTGGGTGTAAATTCATGCTTTCCGCTATAAATTCAGAAGATAAATATTCCTCTGGAAATTTAGAAAGTAACGTAAGGATATGAATTGTTATTGCAAATTTACCTGAAATCATACTGTAATAAAATATATTACAAATATGTAAGTAAAATTGAAATCAGCAAGTTTTTGTTTTAATAAATAATGGAAAAATCAAAATGGTGATTTCCTTTTTTTTCTATATAAATTTAAATGGTATTTTTGCATTCAATTCTATATTATGAATAACATTATCCTCATCTTCGTTTGTTTATTTCTTGGAATCGTATTGCAAAAGGTGAAACTTTTTCCGTCTAATACGTATAAGATTTTAAATAATGTGGTTATTTATATTTGTCTTCCTGCTTTGGCTTTGTATTACATTCCAAAAATTGAATGGGATAATAAACTGCTGTTTCCTATTGGTGTAACATGGATTGGTTTTACAGTTTCGTATTTGTTTTTTAATTTTTTAGGAAATAGATTTGGATGGTCAAAAAAGCTTACGGGTTGTTTGATAATAACTGCCGGTTTGGGGAATACTTCCTTTTTAGGTTTTCCAATAATTCAAGCTTTATATGGTGATGAGGGTTTAAAAACTGCCATTTTGGTTGATCAGCCGGGTACTTTTGTTGTGCTTTCAACATTAGGAATTCTAGTAGCCACTTTATTTTCCAGTGGTAGTCCAAGTGGATTTCATATCGCAAAAAAAATACTGCTCTTTCCTCCATTTATTACTTTTCTGTTAGCTTGTTTAATGAATGTATTCGATTTTGATTTCCATGAATATATTCAGTTTGGTTTACAAAAAATAGGTAGTTTGATGACTTCTTTGGCAATGCTTTCTGTAGGATTGCAATTGCGATTTGATAGAAAAAGCCAACATTGGAAATTCCTAGGATTAGGCCTTTTGTACAAATTAATATTGACTCCGGCTCTAATCTATTTATTGTATGTTGTAATTTTAAATCAAAATTCAAAAACAATTCAGGTATCCATCATGGAAGCCGCTATGGCTCCAATGATTGCAGCAAGTATTCTAGCTGCCAGCCATGGTTTAAAACCCAAATTGAGTAGTATGATGATTGGTTTTGGAATTCCATTATCATTCATAACATTAGTGTTTTGGTATTTTGTGACGCAGTATATTTAATTTTTGGTACCTAATTATTTTTAGAATATGAATATTTCTTCTGCGACAGCATCACAAACATTTCGAGCTCAAAAATATTGTTTTGTAAATAACTATAATCATCAGCTTCATCGTGTTAATTTTTTTTACAACTTTAAGATTTGTTTTAATTTTTATTACTCTTAATTCAATAACTTAGACTGTTAATAATCAAAAAAAAGAAATTATTATGGCAACACTACGATTAGGCGATATTGCTCCAGATTTTGAAGCAGAAACTACACAAGGAAAAATAAAATTTCATGAATGGTTAGGAGATTCTTGGGGCGTTTTATTTTCGCATCCTGCTGATTTTACACCTGTTTGCACCACTGAATTAGGGACTGTGGCTAATTATTATCCGGAATTTGTAAAGAGAAATGTAAAAGTAATCGCATTAAGCGTTGACGGATTAGATTCTCATTTGGAATGGATTAAAGATATCAACGAAACACAAAACACAACAGTTAATTTTCCAATTATTGCTGACGAAGACAAGCATGTTGCACAATTGTATGATATGATACATCCTAATGCGAATGAAAGTTTTACTGTTCGTTCCGTTTTTATAATTGGACCTGACAAAAAAATAAAATTAACATTGACTTATCCAGCCTCAACAGGAAGAAATTTTGATGAATTACTGCGTGTAATTGATAGTTTACAGTTGACGGCACATTATAGCGTTGCAACACCGGCAAACTGGAAAGATGGAGAAAAGGTAGTTATTTCAACAGCAGTTAAAGATGAAGATATTGCTGCGAAATTTCCAAAAGGATACGAAAGAGTGAAACCTTATTTGAGAATGACTCCACAACCTAATAAATAGGTATTTTACGAATATCATTTTAGTATAAAAAAAGTGCAAGGAAAATATTCCATTGCACTTTTTTTATTTCTCTTGCAGCTTAAAAATAGTTACTTTCTATTGGTTATCAATAAACCTATAATAATGATTCCCATACTTATAATTTGAGTGATTACAATAGCCTGACCCAGAAAAATATACGCTAAAACTCCACTGAATACTGGAATTAAATAATAAATTAATGCTGTTTTTGAAGTGCCTATTAACTGAATCGCTTCATTCCACAAATAATAGGAAACAAGTGAAGCAAAAATGCCAAGATAACTGGTTGCTAATACTGTTTTAGTATCAAAAAATACTTTTTTATAAAATAAATGTTCCCAAATATAAAACGGAAGAAGGAAAATTGTACCAATAACAAAAACACTAAATAAAAATACTTTTGCAGTTAATTCATCTGGTTTTTGTCGGACTAATATCGTGTAATAAGCAAAAAAGAAACAAGCCAAAAGCATCAATAAATCCCCAATTGTAAAATTAATATTTAGAAATGTTTGTAGTGAGCCTTTGGTAATAAGAACAAGAACTCCGGTAATTATGGTTGCAATTCCAACTATTTTTATAGTGGACACTTTCTCTTTAAAAATAATTTTGGAGAGTACAATAATAAATAGTGGAATTGAAATGGCTATTAATGATAAATTGAATGCGCTAGTGGTTTTTCCGGCAAAATAAATTAATGTATTAAAAATAGTGACACCCAATACTGCTGTAAACATAAGATACCTAAAGTGTTTCTTTATAATAATAAAACTTTCAATAGTACTTTTAACCGCAAATGGAGCCAAAACGATACAAGCGATTGTCCAGCGCCAAAATGCCAGTCCAATGGGAGGGATGTGCCCTTTAATACCGCTGGCAATTACCATATTTACTGACCAAAGTAAAGTGGCTAATAAGGCAAAGAAGATTCCTTTGATTTTATTGTTCATCGTTAATCAAACGAGATTTTTTATTTTAGCATACTGCAGCAACATAATGGTTTTGGCATCTTTTATTTCACCGGATTCAATCATGGCATAGGCTTCTTCATAGGACATTTCCAAAACATCTATATTCTCCTCTTCATGTTCTACTCCGCCACCATCACTGACTTTCATGGATTCATCATACTCTCCAATAAATAAATATAAAATTTCGGTTACTGCTCCAGGTGACATATACGTTTCCATTATTTTATCAACTTTAGTAATACGGTATCCTGTTTCTTCTTCGGTTTCCCGAATGATGCATTGTTCTGGATGGTCTTCGTCCAAAAGTCCTGCGCAAACTTCAATCATCATTCCTGTTTCATTTCCGTTAAGATAACTTGGCAAGCGGAATTGTCGCGTCAATATAACAGTTTTTTGTTGTGTGTTGTATAGTAAAATGGCGGCACCGTTTCCTCGATCATAGACTTCTCTTTTTTGGGTAATCCAAGAGTCGTCTTTTTTTTGATAATCAAAAGTTACTTTATTCAGGAGATACCAATTATCAGAAAGTAATTCGGTTTTTTGGATTTTAATAGCTGGGTTTTTCATTCAGGTGGTTACTGTGGGTTTCGAACTTTAGTAGTTAAGTTTTTGTAAGTGGTTCCCCAATTATTGTTATTGTTATCATTAGGCAGCCCTGCTGCGGTTAATAATGCATCGGTATCATTCTCATCTTTTTTCCATGTCCATGCGCACAGAGAAAGTCCTCTATTGTAAATAATGTCTAAAAAAGATTGTGGATTCATTAAAACTCCCGCGTTCATAGGAGCTGTTTCTCCAAAAATGACAGGAATGTTTTTAAGTTTTAATTGCTCTAAACGATTGTTTATTGAGGTATTGTTATCCAAAAGCCATTTTTCATAAGCGTGAATATCATATATTATATTTGATTTATTAGCTAGAAATTCAGTCCCTTTGTTGATTAAAACGGTTTCATCTTGACCTTGTTCTGCACAGGGTACTAAAATGATATTTTTATTACCTGTATTTCGAATAATTCCAACCATTTCATTCATATCATTCATCCAAATTGCATCGGTATAACCATCGGCTCGATCATATCTATAAGGTTCATTCCATACTTCAATCCATACATCAGGTTGATCTTTAAAGTATGTTGCCCATTCTTTTAGTTTAATTTTGTAATCGTTCCACCATGCTGTCATAGCTGGACTTTTACCAGTAAACTCAGTTTCGTTTTTTCCGTCCCAACCAAAGCCACATATAATAGTAATTCGGTTATTGAGTCTATTGCTGTCAATGATATTTTGTAGCGAATATAAATAGGCTCCATTACTATCTTTAATAGGATTTCCTTGTAATTGCGTTTCTTTTATATTGCCAATAAACTCTCTTGCAATATCAATATTCCAACTATTCATATCAGTACTGCCAGCACTGAAAACATGAAACGCATTTGCTCCTAAAAGTTGAATAGGCTGTGCCTGAAAAAGTATTTTTGATCCTGAAGTTGTATATTTTTGAGAAGAATTATTTGATATAGGAAGCTCGTCTTTTTTACAAGAAAAGAGAATATTCAAACTGAAAATAATTAGTAATAAAACCGGAACTACTTTACTTTTTGACATCTTAAAATTTACATTTGATTTAATTTATGAACCGTATAAAAGTACGTTATTTTTCTAAAAAACAAACGCTCTGAAATTTCAGAGCGTTTGTTATAAATTTATTTAAGAATTGTTTGTTTTCTATCGGGTCCTACAGAAACAATTTTAATAGGAACTTCAACTTCTTTTTCTATAAATTCAATATATTCTTTCAATTCGATTGGTAATTCATCATACGTTGTCATGCCAGTCAAATCAGCTTGCCATCCTTTAAAATCTTGGTAAACTGGAGTTACATTTTCCGGCTCGATATTATAAGGAAAATGAGAGATATTTTTGCCTTTATAGTTGTATTCCGTACATACTTTTAAAGTTTCAAATCCTGAAAGGACATCACCTTTCATCATCATCAGTTGTGTTACGCCGTTAATTTGAACAGCATATTTAAGTGCGACTAAGTCTAACCAACCGCAACGTCTTTGTCTTCCTGTAACTGATCCAAATTCATTTCCTACACGTGCCATAGTTGCACCATCTTCGTCAAAAAGTTCGGTTGGGAATGGTCCGCTTCCTACTCGAGTTACATACGCTTTGAAAATTCCGTATACTTCTTTTATTTTGTTTGGAGCAATTCCTAAACCGGTACAAGCACCAGCAGCAGTAGTATTTGATGAAGTTACAAATGGATAAGTTCCAAAATCAACATCTAATAATGAACCTTGAGCTCCTTCACATAATATTGATTTACCCGCTTTTTGAGCTTGGTGTAAATATTCTTCACTATCAATAAAGTCTAGCTTTTTTATTTCTTCGATTGCTTCAAAAAATTCTTTTTCTAATTCTTCTAAGTTGTATTGAATAGCAACATCGTAGAATTCAATCATAGCTTCATGCTTATCAGCCAAAGCTCTGTAACGATCTGCAAAATCTTCTAATTCAATATCACCTACACGAAGCCCGTTTCTTCCGGTTTTGTCCATATAAGTTGGGCCAATTCCTTTTAGTGTAGATCCAATTTTTGCTTTACCTTTAGATGCTTCTGAAGCTGCGTCTAATAAACGGTGTGTTGGCAAAATTAAATGTGCTTTTCTTGAAATGATTAATTTGCTTTTGATATCTAAATTAAATTTCTCAAGACCTTCAATTTCTTTTTGAAAAACTACAGGATCAATAACTACTCCGTTTCCAATGATGTTTACAGCTGTTTTATGAAAAATTCCGGATGGTATCGTTCTAAGAACATGTTTTATTCCGTCAAATTCCAAAGTGTGCCCTGCATTTGGGCCACCTTGAAAACGAGCAATAATATCATAATTTGAAGTAAGAACATCAACAATTTTTCCTTTTCCTTCATCTCCCCATTGTAATCCTAGTAATAAATCTGCGGTCATTCTAAGTGTTTATTTGTAGTTAGTTTTATATTTATGGGACAACTAATAAGTTATCGGTATTATTTTTGTTTTTTTATTCCATATAGATATAAGGAATGATTAGTTATTTCTATATCGAATATTTCTTCGATTGTCTTTTTAATACTTTGAATTCTGGGATCACAAAACTCGATTACTTCGCCAGTATCTGTCATAATAATATGATCGTGCTGCTTGTCAAAGTACGATTTTTCGTAGTGTGCCTGATTTTGTCCAAATTGATGTTTACGAACCAAAGCGCAATCCAATAATAATTCAATAGTATTGTAAAGTGTTGCTCTACTGACACGATAGTTTTTATTTTTCATTTTGATATAAAGATTTTCTACATCAAAATGTTCTTCGCTATCGTATATTTCCTGAAGGATAGCATAACGTTCGGGAGTTTTGCGATGTCCTTTATTTTCAAGATACATTGTAAAAACGTTTTTTACAATTTCTTGGTTTTTGGTGTTATCTGTGGAAATGAGTGTCATATGTGGGCAAAGATAAATTTTTTAGTTTAAAGTTTAAAGTTTCAGCTTTGTTTAGTTTCAAGTTTTTTAGTTTTACGAGTGTCAATTTGAAAGCTGAAACATAAAAAAATGAAACTTTTTATGTTTTATAGACTCTTGTAACCTTATCAATACCGTCAATTTTTTTGATGTTGTTGATCATTTTTTTCAAAATCGTATTATTTTGAACAATGACCGCTACTTGACCATGAAAAATTCCTGCATCGGTACTCAAAGAAATACTTTGAATATTAACATGCATATTGTTCGAAATTACCTTTGTTAATTGATTTGTAAGTCCTAAAACATCCATTCCAGTTATGTTTATTATGGCCTTGAATTCTTCTTGTGATGAGTCAATCCATTTGGCCGTCATTATTCTATAAGCATAATTAGATTGCATTCCAATGGCGTTTGGACAATCTTTTTTGTGCACTTTTATTCCTTCATTGATGGTTACAAATCCAAATACATCGTCACCCGGAATTGGGTTGCAGCAAGGCGATAATTTATAATCCAGTTTGTCGTGTTCCTTGCCAAAAACAAGTAAATCATAATTACTGCTTATTATTTGTTTATGGATATCTTCATCGGCAGTGCTGCTTGCAGAACGTTTTATTTTATTCTTGAAAAAATTAATAAAAGTGTTGCTTTTTTGGGCTGCATAATCTTTAAGTTGCTGATTTTCGATGGCACCAATTCCGACTCTGTAAAATAAGTCTAAACTTGTTTTTAGTTTGAAAAAGTTGACCAATTCATTTACAACTGATTCGTTTAAAGTTATTTTTAAATGCTTTAATTTTCGGGTAAGTAATTCTTTTCCTTCTTCACCAATTTTCTTGGTGTTTTCGTTTAGAACGTTTTTAATTTTAGTTTTGGCTCTTGAAGTTGTTACATAATCCAGCCAGTTAGCGGTTGGTTTTTGATGTTGCGAGGTGATAACCTCTATTTGATCTCCACTTTTTAATTCGAAATTCAAAGGGACTAATTTTCCATTGACACGGGTTCCTCTGGTACGAATTCCAATTTCTGAGTGAATGCTGAAAGCAAAATCAAGAGAAGTGGCTCCTTTTGGCAATGATTTTATTTCTCCTTTTGGAGTAAATACAAAGATTTCTTTTGAATATAAATTCATTTTGAAATCTTCTACAAAATCTACAGCGTTAGTTTCTGAACTTTCTAAAGCTTCTTTTAATAAATTCAGCCATACATCGAGTTCACTTTCTTCAGTAGCTCCATTTTTATATTTGTAATGTGCTGCGTATCCTTTTTCAGCAATTTCATCCATACGCTCACTTCGTACTTGAACTTCTACCCAGCGACCCTTTGGTCCCATAACAGTAATATGCAGGGCTTCATAACCGGTAGATTTAGGTGAAGAAATCCAATCACGTAAACGACTTGGACTCGGTCTATAATAATCTGTTACAATGGAATAGATTTTCCAAGCAAGGAATTTTTCTTCGTGTGGAGTTGATTTGTATACAATACGAAGTGCAAACTTATCATAAACTTCATCGAAGCTTACGTTTTGCGCTTTCATTTTTCTGCGAATGGAATAAATTGATTTTGGGCGGCCTTTTATAATATAATCAATTCCTTCAGCATCTAACGCTGTTTTTAGCACATCAGAAATGTCTTTTATATAGGCGTCCTGTTCTTCTTTGGTTTCTTTTATTTTGCTTACAATTTCATTGTAAATGGCAGGTTCTGTATATTTTAATCCTAAATCTTCGAGTTTAGTTTTAATATTGTATAAACCTAATCGATGGGCAAGTGGTGCATATATGTATAAAGTTTCGGATGCAATTTTGGTTTGTTTGTCTTCTTGCATCGAATCCATTGTTTGCATATTGTGCAAACGATCAGCTAATTTTATAAGAATTACACGAACATCATCATTGAGCGTCAAAATCATTTTACGGAAGTTTTCCGCTTGTATTGATGCATTCAAATCCTTTTGTACCATTGAAATTTTTGTCAATCCTTCTACAAGTTGTGCTACTTTAGGATTAAATAATCGTTCAATGTCTTGTACGGTCATCGGAGTGTCTTCGACAACGTCGTGCAATAAAGCAGCAGCAATGGATGTGGCTCCTAAACCTATTTCTGAAGCGACAATTTTTGCCACAGCAATAGGATGAAAGATATAGGCTTCGCCTGATTTTCTACGTTGTTCTTTATGGGAGTCTACAGCAACATCAAAAGCTTTACGGATGAGTTTTTTATCTTCATCAGTCAAGGTTTGATAACTGATACGGAGTAACTCTTTGTATTCTTGAGCAATTGCTTTATTTTCTTTTTCTATATCTATTTCTATCATATTGGAATGGTTCAATTCTTAAAAATAGAAATTAGTTGGGAGATATGCAAATGCATATTGGTATTTAAAATTAATGAAAACTAGAATTTATTTTTTTTAATCTGAAATCGAAAATCTAAAATCCTCTCTGTCTTTTTGCTTCAAAAATTAAAATTGCTGCTGCAACCGAAACATTCATGGAATCTATTTCGCCTTGCATTGGAATTATAATATTTTGTGTGGCTTCTTTTCGCCATTCTTCGGTCAATCCAGTTGCTTCTGTACCCACAACCAAAGCGGTAGGTGTTGTGTAATCTTGCGTATGATAGGAAGTCGAATTTTGCAAAGTTGCACAGTAGAAATTGATTTTTCGGTTTTTCAAAAATGCAATAATTTCTGATGTTGTTCCGGTAGCAATCTGATTGGTAAACAAACAGCCTACGCTGGAACGCACAATATTTGGATTGTATAAATCACTTTTGGGATTTGCAATAATCACTGCATCAAGATTCGCTGCATCGGCAGTGCGCAATAAAGCACCAATATTTCCTGGTTTTTCGGGAGCTTCAGCAACAAGAATTAACGGGTTTTCAGATAATTTTAAATTGGATAATTGCAACGATTTGGTTTTGGCTACAGCCAAAACACCTTCGGTAGTATCACGATAGGCGAGTTTTTGATAAACTTCCTTATTAATTGCTATCAGTTCTGCACTTTTAGATAATTGAAGAGCTTCAGTTTCTGTACAAATTTCAGATAAAAACAATAGTGTTTCTATTTCGTATCCTCCTTTTATGGCAATCGAAATTTCACGTTTTCCTTCAATTAAGAATGTTCCGGATTGCTTGCGTGCTTTTGCTTTTTCCTGCAATAACACTAAAGATTTTATAAATGAATTTTGTATCGAAGAAATTTGTTTCATTTTTTTGAGTTGCAAAGTAGAAGGGTTCAAAGTTACAAAGGTTTTATAATTTAATTGCATTAGAATGCTGAATCTGTTAAATTGTATTTATCCGTTTTTATGTATAAATAAAAAATGCTTAATTTCACGAAGTCTAAAACCAAA
>JBJOQF010000060.1:0-4106 GCA_046050185.1 Bacteroidota bacterium | reverse complement strand
GGTGTACTTGCCTAAGGTTTTCACTTTTGCATTAAAAATATTCTCTTTTCTATAAGTAGAATTGTAAATAACTTTTTGACCTTCAATCAAACCAATAAATATTTTTTCCCTCTGAGCTTCGCTGTATTTCTTATCTTCAATAGAAATCGTAAAATTAGTATGCGCTGGAACAGTATCATCATGAAGATATAAAACATCATTTTTTACATCAAAATTCATATCAAAATCTTCATAAAAAGTTCCTGCAGGAAAGAAAACGGACATATTATCTTTAGCAAAATTACTGTCTTTGTTTGCTTTCACAAAATAGTTAGACACAACTGGCTCTTGCTCAATAATAGTGGACAATAAATCATATTGTATAGGAATGGAAACCGTACTTTTATTGCCATAAAAATCCAAAACTTCAACCCGATAAACCGAAGATAAATTCGGTGTTACAGTAACAACTCCGTTATTTTCATCAGACTGAATAATGCTTAATCCGTATTTGTTTTTCATAAATAACTTCTGAACTCTTTGTTCCGTTTTCTTATATTTTGAATAATCGATAAGTGCATTTACATAGCGCATTTCATCAAAAGAATACGTGTCGAATTGATACCCAAAAGTTGGTTTTCCATTAGAAAAAGATTGTACTTTGAAAACTCCGTTTTTATTAAAGGAAACATCATCATAGTCAACAGCAGTTATTCCAAATCCTATTTTTCCATTAGCTACCACTTTTTCAGACAAATAGGTTCCATTTTTTTGTAATGACAAATTAAGTAACAAAGGGCGTTTAGAATGATTTACCGAAGTTTTTGCATCCAAAGGATATACATAAACAGAAGAAATAAGAGGTTTTTTTGTATCCTTAATGTTTTTATCAAATCCGAAAAACATAGGATTAATAATTTTCTCTGTTTTAGTATCACGAATTTCAAAATGTAAATGTGGTCCCTCAGAACCTCCAGTATTTCCGGAAAAAGCAATTACTTGACCTTTTTTAACAATCAGTTCATCTGGTTTAGGAAACAACTCTATTTCAAAAGATTTCAACGCATAATGTTTTTTTTTGATATAATCTTCAATACCTTCATTAGCTATTTGCAAGTGACCGTAAACTGATGTAAACCCATTAGGATGTGTAATATAAATGGCTTTTCCGTTTCCAAAAGTGGAAATTTTTATTCTTGATATATAACCATCAGCAACAGCGTAAACCTTTAATCCTTCTTTCTGTAATGTTTTTAAATCAAAGCCTGCATGAAAATGATTGGGTCTCAATTCTCCAAAATTTCCTGAAAGTTGCATTGGAATATCAAGTGGCGGACTGAAATAATCTTTAGGATAGTCCACTTGAGCAAAAAGAGGACTGCAAAAAAACATAAGAAATATAAAAATTTTCATGGGGTTCATTTTTGCTAAGATAAAAAAAAGTAGGTAATAAAAAATTATAAACAAAATCAAATCACAATCTACTGAATTACATATAATTGATTTTTTTAACATAAAAAAATCAATAAAATATTGTAATAATAAAAAGGAATACTAACTTTGTAAGATTAAGTAATGAATTAGAATTAATAATGAGTGTAATTGCAGAAATAATTGATACTCTTGAAAATAAGGTTGAAAAACTTTTTAATAAACTGAAAGGTTTAGAGAAAATCAATCAAGATTTAAAAATTGAATTAAAGAAATCTGCAGCAATCATACAAACTCAACATCAAGAGATTGAAGCGCTGAAAGCGCAATGTGAAACACTCAAAATTACTAATACATTATTAGGCAGTGACGATAATAAAAGAGATACAAAGCTTAAAATAAATTCATTAATTCGCGAAATTGATTACTGTATAGCACAACTATCAGATTAATAATAAATATGGACGATAAGCTTAAAATTAAAATATCAATCGCAGACAGAGTTTACCCGTTAACGGTAGAATTGTCTCAAGAAGAAGGACTTAGAAGTGCCTCTAAAAAAATTGATGTGATGATAAAGCAATTTGAAGAAAATTATGCTGTTCGTGACAAGCAAGATGTATTAGCCATGTGCGCTTTACAATTTGCCTCACAAGTAGAACAAAAACAAATTGATAATGCAATTGATGGCGAAGCAACCATTGAAAGATTAAAAAAAATCAATGCGGTTTTAGATCAATATCTCGATAATTAAACGTTCTTTACAAAGACTAAGATACTGCCTACATTAGTTCATATTTGGTAAACTCAACACTAACAATTTAGAATGAGCAAATCATCACTACTAAAGCATGCCACGCTTCGGCGAGGAAACTTGAACAGTGAGTTAGCTCAAAACTTGTATTTCCGAGTTTATTCAATTACCCTAATGTAGGCTTTTTTTATATATAAATTTTAACAAACATGGACAACATATTAACGATCATTATTACTGGTTTTATAGGTATTGCAGGAGGTTTTGGAATAGCCAAACTAATAGAAAAAAGCAATATTTCTAACTTAATTAAAAATGCAAAAAAAGAAGCTGCATCGATTCTAAAAGATGCTAATCTTGAAGCTGAAAACATAAAAAAAGATAAAATTCTTCAAGCAAAAGAAAAATTCATCGAATTAAAATCAGAACATGAGCAAGTAATTCTTTCTCGCGACAAAAAAGTGGCGGAAGTTGAAAAAAGAGTACGTGACAAAGAATCTCAAATTTCTAATGAATTGTCTAAAGCAAAAAAAGTTAATGATGATTTTGAATCAAAAACTTTAGAATACAGCTCTAAAATAGAAGTATTGGATAAAAGACAAGCTGAAGTAGACAAATTACACAAAAGCCAATTACAACAATTGGAAGTAATCTCTGGTTTATCTGCTGAGGAAGCTAAAAATCAACTCGTAGAGGGATTAAAAGCCGAAGCTAAAAGCAAAGCAATGTCTCATATTCAAGATACCATTGAAGAGGCTAAATTGACCGCACAACAAGAAGCTAAGAAAATCATCATCAACACGATTCAAAGAGTTGGAACAGAAGAAGCAGTTGAAAACTGTGTTTCGGTATTTAATATTGAATCCGATGACGTAAAAGGTAGAATTATTGGTCGTGAAGGTAGAAATATCCGTGCCCTTGAAGCTGCAACCGGAGTTGAAATCATTGTAGATGATACACCAGAAGCAATTATTCTTTCTTGTTTTGACCCTGTACGCAGAGAAATTGCTCGTTTGTCATTACACAAATTAGTAACTGACGGAAGAATTCACCCAGCACGTATCGAAGAAGTTGTTGCTAAAACAGCTAAACAAATTGATGACGAAATTATAGAAGTTGGTAAACGAACCGTTATCGATTTAGGAATTCACGGATTACATCCTGAATTAATAAAAGTTGTGGGACGTATGAAATACCGTTCTTCTTATGGACAAAATTTACTGCAACACTCTCGTGAAGTTTCTAAACTTTGTGGAATCATGGCAGCTGAACTTGGCTTAAACGTAAAGCTGGCTAAAAGAGCAGGTTTATTACACGATATTGGTAAAGTTCCAGATGCAGAAAGTGATTTACCACACGCTTTATTAGGAATGCAGTGGGCTGAAAAATACGGTGAAAAAGAAGAGGTTTGTAATGCTATTGGAGCGCATCATGACGAGATTGAAATGAAATCATTATTATCACCAATTATTCAGGTTTGTGATGCTATTTCAGGTGCGAGACCAGGTGCGAGAAGACAAGTATTAGATTCTTATATTCAACGTTTAAAAGATTTAGAGGAAGTAGCCTACGGATTTAGCGGTGTGAAAAACGCTTATGCTATTCAAGCGGGTAGAGAACTTCGTGTTATTGTAGAAAGTGAAAAAGTTTCTGATGAAAATGCAGCAAATTTATCTTTTGAAATATCACAAAAAATTCAAACAGAAATGACTTATCCCGGTCAAGTTAAAGTGACTGTTATAAGAGAGACAAGAGCAGTGAATATTGCAAAATAGTCCCCTCCCGGCCTCCTCAAAGGGAGGAATAAAAACACACAAAACCGTAAGACTTATTGATTCAAAATCGATAAGTCTTTTTTTATTTCTATCACGATTCTACTAATAGAAATCTGTATTCTTCCTTGGATGAAAAGTGTTAATTACTTCTGTCAGAAACCTTCGAT
>JBJOQF010000059.1:0-3002 GCA_046050185.1 Bacteroidota bacterium | reverse complement strand
TTTTCACATTTTTTATTTTTTGATTTTTGTTAAAAATTAAATAAAAAAATCAAAATAACATTATGCATGCATACAACAAATACATTAATCTTAATGATTTTTATTTTTTTTTGGTTATTTAATAAAAATGAAAAAATGAAAAAAAATTTCTCTTTTAAAGAAATTTTTCAAATTAAGGTTTTCAAGAAAATAAAAAACCTCGAAAGAAAAATCTTTCGAGGTTTTTGTGTATTATTATTTCAGGACTAAACTTATTATTCCACAGTAACTGATTTTGCTAAATTACGCGGTTGATCAACATTGCAACCTCTCATAACAGCAATATGATAAGACAAAAGTTGTAACGGAATAGTCGTTATTAATGGTGACAATGCATCTGATGTTTCTGGAATTTCAATTACATAATCAGCCAATTCACGAACTTGAATATCACCTTTGGTTACAACTGCAATAATCTTCCCGCTTCTGGATTTAATTTCCTGGATATTACTTACAATTTTATCATAATGACCTTGCTTAGGAGCAATAACCACTACTGGCATATGCTCATCAATCAGCGCTATTGGGCCATGTTTCATTTCAGCTGCTGGATAACCCTCGGCATGAATATAGGAAATCTCTTTAAGCTTCAAAGCACCTTCAAGAGCTACTGGAAAATTATAACCTCTTCCTAAATACAAGCAATTAGAAGCATCTTTAAACATGGAAGCAATTTCTTTTGCTCTGTCATTTGTTTCTAAAGCCTCTTTAACTTTTTCAGGAATAATTTCTAATTCTTGTAAATACCTGTGAAAATCCGTGTTAGACATTGTTCCTTTTGCTTTCGCCAAACGCAACGCCATCATCGTTAAAACAGTTATTTGTGTAGTAAATGCTTTTGTAGAAGCAACCCCTATTTCTGGTCCGGCATGAGTATAGGCTCCAGCATTAGTTTCTCTTGAAATAGATGAACCAACAACATTACAAACCCCAAACACAAAAGCTCCGTGCTCTTTAGCTAATTTAATAGCGGCCATGGTATCAGCAGTTTCACCAGATTGTGAAATTGCAATAACAACATCTCGACTGTTTATAATTGGATTTCTATACCTGAACTCAGACGCATATTCAACTTCTACCGGTATTCGGGCAAATTCTTCAAATATATACTCTGCTACTAATCCTGCATGCCATGAAGTACCACAGGCTACTATTATTATTCTGTTAGCATTTAGGAATTTTTCTAAATTATCCTCAATACCAGACATTTGTATAATGCCTTCATTTGCATGAAGTCTTCCACGATAAGTATCTTTTATAACATTAGGTTGCTCATAAATTTCTTTTAACATAAAGTGATCGTAGCCACCTTTTTCAATTTGTTCCAAGTTCATTTGAAGCTCTTGGATATAAGGATCAACTAAAGAATCATCTTTAATTTTTCTTATTTTCATTGGTTTATATAACCTAATATTTGCCATCTCACCATCTTCCAAATATATTGCATTTGAAGTATACTCAATAAATGGTGAAGCATCTGAAGCAATAAAATATTCTCCTTCACCAACACCTATTGCTAATGGACTTCCTAAACGAGCCGCAACAATTTCATTTGGATTTTTTTTATCAAAAACAGCAATTGCATAAGCACCAACTACTTGATTCAATGCAACTTGAACAGCTTTTCCAAGTTTTAACTTTTCATTTTTCTGAACTTCTTCAATAAGATTCACTAAAACCTCCGTATCAGTATCCGAATGAAAGACATATCCTCTTTTTATTAATTCCATTTTCAATGGAGCATAATTT
Organism: Bacteroidota bacterium; assembly: GCA_046050185.1. GTDB lineage: Bacteria > Bacteroidota > Bacteroidia > Flavobacteriales > Flavobacteriaceae > Flavobacterium. The sequence continues at coordinate 1,214 of JBJOQF010000059.1, read as the reverse complement.
TCAATAATTCCATTATGAATTATTGCCAGATTACCTGAGTTAGAAAGATGAGGATGAGAATTAACATCGTTTGGAACACCATGAGTAGCCCAGCGGGTATGTCCCATTCCTATAGTGCCATTAATCGAAATTTCTTTGGATGCTCTCTCTTCTAAATCTACAACTTTACCTTTAGTTTTAGAAATTTTTAAGTTTTCGCCGTCATATAACATAACGCCTGCACTATCATACCCTCTATATTCTAATCTTTTCAACCCTTTTATAACTATAGGGTATGCTTCTCTATAACCGATATATCCAACAATTCCACACATACTTTTACTTAATTAGGTTTTGTATAAAAAATTTCAAGTTTTAATCTTTTGTCATAATTAGGATCTCCGAAAGGAATGTTATTTCCAAATAAAATTGTCCCTAATGGATTCATTACACTAGCTTTTGGAGCTTGTGAAATAAATGCATTTGGAGTTTTCATTTTATGATTAGCAATAGTACTGATATCTTCTGTAACCACAATGCCTAATTTAACATTTGTTGAATCAGCATTTTTAATAAGATTCCTAATTTGATTTGTAATTCTTATTTTATATGTTAATCCTCTTTTAGATGTTGCGTCAGTATTTATATTTCCATTAAACACAGTTTTAGATTTTTTAACATCAGTACTTGTGGTTCCATCATTATAATAGTCGACAACTGGCCTATTATTTGTTAAATCATATAAATAAATTCTTTTTGGTTCATAGCTATTTGCCATTGTACCTGCATCTATATGGAAAACAAGATTCGCTTCATTAACCAACCAACCGTTACTTCTTATACTTTCAAGCTCACCGGCAGTACTAAAAAGATCTAGAATAGCAAGAGAACCTTCACCGCCTTTTAGATATAATTTTTCGTCCCCAACTAAATTATTTCCAGTATTTGGCAACGCATTATATACAAATCCACTACTGCCAAAATTATCATTCAACAAACTTACAGAATTTCCTGTCATGTTAAGAACTATAGTCTTCTTAACCCTTGATATTTTTTCGACACCATTTGTAGTTACAGATAAATCTTCATTATAATTAATGGTGATTTTTCCAGCTTTGAAATTTAACATCGCTAAATTTCCTGCGCTACTTCCTGATTTTTCCATTTTAAAGTAAAGACCTCTAAAATACTCTTTGAAAACATCATTTGTTGCCAATTTACCAGCTGCAACAGCA
>JBJOQF010000058.1:0-10497 GCA_046050185.1 Bacteroidota bacterium | reverse complement strand
ATGAATTAACGAATATCAAGAAACAGGCTGATTCATATCATAAGCTAAAATAAAATAGTTGTTATTGTTGAATTGAAAATCGCCAATAATTGTCCAATTCAGTTTTTCGGTATGTGCCTTTGTAGATGGAATATTAGTTTTATTAATGAAGGTCAAAGCTAATGGGTATTTTTTAACAATATGGATTCGCATGAATTCAAAAAGGGGAGTTATTAATCCTTTTCCTCTGTATTTTTTATCGATACAAATAGGGCCATATTGAAAGCTATTGGTTGTAGTTATATTAAAATCTAAAAATTTAAGATCAGGTAATAGCGTAATCATGTAATTGAATATAGGCCATTGATTGAAAAAATCCCAGCTTCCAGAAAAGATGTAGGCAATGGTTTTATTATTGTCTTTAGCAAGAAATAAGCCTTGTTGCTGTATGACTTCGGTTAATTGAGGAATTGTAAACGGTGTGGTAACAAAACCAAATTTTTTTTCATCTTCAGATAAATTAGAGACTAGATATAGTTCTTGTAATGCTAGTACTCCATCAATGTCACTCAATTTTGCTACTTCAAATTGTATATTTTCTATCATTTTATGCAGATTAAATCGTATTTTGTTTCGGCAAAATTAAGCAAAATTATAGAAAACCTTATTTTTATATTTGAAACAATAGCTACAGTCGAAATGATGTTTTTTTTAGTGTTTTTGTTTATTTTTGCTACATGAAAAATATTATTATTACAGGAACGAGTAGAGGTATTGGATATGAGTTAGCATTACAATTTGCCAAGGCTGGGCACCAGGTTCTGGCTATTTCCAGAAAAATTCCTCAAGCTTTATTAGGGAATGAAAATATCACGTGTCTTTCGGTTGATTTATCCAATGAATCTGAATTAGAAAAAGTTCAAGATTTTCTTTCTAAATCTTGGAAACAAATTGATGCTGTCGTTCATAATGCAGGAAGTCTATTATTGAAACCCTTTTCAGAAACGTCTCAGGAAGATTTTGAAAATATCTATAAAGTCAATGTTTTTGGCGTTGCTAATTTGACCCGAATTTGCTTGCCTTATTTACAAAAAGGAAGCCATGTAGTAACGATAAGTTCTATGGGCGGAATTCAGGGAAGTTTAAAGTTTGCCGGACTTGCAGCATACAGTTCGAGTAAAGGTGCCGTTATTACATTATCAGAATTATTAGCAGAAGAATATAAAGAGCGGGGTATTGCTTTTAATGTTTTGGCATTAGGTTCGGTTCAAACAGAAATGTTGGCGGAAGCTTTTCCTGGCTATCAAGCACCAATTACAGCAAGCGAAATGGCAGATTATATTTTTAATTTTACGCTAACTGGAAATAAATATTTCAACGGAAAAGTGTTGCAAGTATCTTCTACAAATCCGTAACGAAGAGTTGTGAATTTTAAGTTATGAATTATGAGTGAAACCTTAGCAAGATACATACCAGAACATGCGGTAAAACCAGTTTTCGAACTAATTGTTGCTAATCAAGTGCATCTTAAGATTGTAAACGAGCGTCAAACCCGTCATGGCGATTATCGAAAAGGTTTGAATGGGAAACATGAAATCACGGTAAATTCAAACCTGAATAAGTACAAGTTTTTGATTACGCTGATTCATGAGATTTCTCATTTAGTAGCGTTTGAAAAATTTGGGCGGAATATCAAACCTCATGGGAATGAATGGAAATATTCTTTTCAACGGTTGATGATTCCTTATATTCGTCCGGAGATTTTTCCAAATCATTTGTTGCCTTTGTTGGCGAGACATTTTAAAAACCCAACAGCCAGTAGCGATACTGATGCTACTTTAGCATTAGCCTTGAAACAATTTGACCAACAAAATGATAAAAACTATGTATTCGAAATTCCGTACGGCAGTGTTTTTAGAATTCAAAACGGAAAGATTTTTAAAAAAATAGCCATTAGAACCAAACGTTTTGAATGCCTCGAAATGAGTTCTGGCAAAACATATTTGTTTAATCCTAATGCAGAGGTGGAGTTATTGAAAACCAGTTAAATTTTAATTTTTTTTTACTCTTTCAAATAGGCCTCTCGTACTTTTTTGAATAAATTTGAAGAATAAACAAAGGCTACAACAGCTTCATTGTCAGTTCTGAAAATTTCTTCTTTGGTTCCTTCCCAAGCTTTTAAACCATCTTTTAAGAACAAGATTTTCTCCCCGATTTCCATTACCGAGTTCATATCATGTGTGTTTATAACCGTTGTGATGTTGTATTCTTCGGTAATTTCTTTAATAAGATTATCAATCAAAATAGCAGTATTTGGGTCTAAACCTGAGTTTGGTTCGTCACAAAAAAGATACTTTGGATTGTTTACAATAGCGCGTGCAATAGCAACACGTTTTTGCATTCCTCCTGAAATTTCCGAAGGTAATTTTTTATGTGCATCAGTAAGGTTGACTCTTTTTAAAACAAAATCTACACGCTCCTGAATTTTTGCATTATTGTCTTTGGTAAACATTTTTAATGGAAAACCAACATTTTCAGCAACAGTCATGGAGTCAAACAAGGCACTTCCTTGAAAAACCATTCCAATTTCTGTTCGCAGTTCCCGTTTTTCATCCGCGTTTAGGTCAGAATAAATTCTTCCATCAAATGATATAGTTCCAGATTCCGGTTGATGAATTCCTAGAAGACTTTTTAACATAACGGTTTTTCCAGATCCACTTTGCCCAATAATTAAATTTGTTTTTCCAGTTTCAAAAACCGTAGAAACTCCTTTAAGAATTTTGATACCGCCAAATGATTTTTCTATGTTTTTTACTTCTATCATGAGCCAAGCAACAGTTGTGTTAATATATAATTGAAAGAAATTATGGTAACTGAGGTCCAAACAAATGAAACCGTACTAGCTCTTCCTACTTCAAGTGCACCACCTTTCATATAATATCCGTGAAAAGAAGGAATCGTAGCCAATAACATGGCGAAAATCAATGTTTTTATAAAAGCATAAGTGATGTGAAATGGAATAAAATCCATTTGTGCGCCATTTATAAATTCAGCACTTGATGTAAAACCACCATATACACCTGCCATCCAGCCTCCTAAAACTCCCAAAAACATTGCGATTCCAATAAGGAATGGATATAATAATAAAGCGATTATTTTTGGGAAAACTAAATAGTTTAAAGAGTTAACTCCCATTACTTCCAGTGCATCAATTTGTTCTGTAACCCTCATAGTTCCTATGCTTGACGTAATAAAAGAACCCATTTTTCCTGCCATAATCACTGAGATGAAAGTAGGGGCAAATTCTAATATTACGGATTGTCTTGTTGCAAAACCAATAAGATATTTTGGTATTAAAGGATTAGTCAAATTTAATGCTGTTTGAATGGCAACAACACCCCCAACAAAGAATGAAATGAATGCTACAATGCCTAAAGAACCAATTATTAAATCATCAATTTCCTTGAAAATTAGATTTTTCATTACAGACCATTTCGTCTGTTTATTGAAAATTTCTTTCAGCATTAAGAAGTATCTTCCTATCTGCGTTATATATCGAATGAGCATCATAGTTTTGTGATTATGGGCTAAATTACAAAAATAGTTATGAGTTATAAGTTATGCGTTCCTAGTTTTCGTTAGAAAATTTTTTCTTTCATTTTCTTCAAACGATACTGTCGAATGAATTTTGCTTGCTCTTCACTTACCAATAAAGGTGTTTTAGCAGCTTTGGCTTTCCAAAAACCTTTGATGTAATCCAAAAAAAGGAAAGGTTTTTTCTTCATCATGGCCAGTTTTGCCGAAGCAATTGAAGTGATTAAAAATCCGTAACCAAGAGTATAAAATGCTTCGCCTTGCTTGTAACGTGCTGTTTTGTTGTAATTAGCTCCGGTTGGTTTTAGGTGTTTTACGATTAATGAGGCATCAGTAACTACTTTCCATCCATAAAATTTAGACAGTAATTCATCAACGGTATCCCAACCCATTGCAGGTTTTAAATTTCCTATTTGTTGAAAACAAGCTTTTCTGTAGGCTTTAAAAGCACCACGAATATGGTCTTTATCTGTTAGGTTTTCCAGAATCCATTCGCCATTTTTTTCGATGTAGGCAAATCCGCCTGCCATTCCTATTGTTGTGTCTTTTTTGAAAATATTTAAAATAGTTTCGAAATAATTGCTCGGTAGAATTAAATCGGCATCCAGTTTTACAATAACGTCATAGTCTTCATCCAATGTTTCGAAACCTTTGTGAAAAGCCTGAATGACTTTACTCCCCGGAAGATGGATAGTGCTTGAAGTTTTGTTTACCAATGTAATAAACGAATTTTCTTTGGCGAAAGCGGTTACAATTTCGGCAGTTTTATCTGTAGAATTATCATTGACAATCACTACTTTTTTTGGTAAAACAGTTTGAGAAATCAAAGAATCTAAAGTCAAAGCAATAAATGCTTCTTCGTTATGAGCCGGAATAACAATATAATAATTCATTTAAAAATTTTAGATTTTAGATTTTAAATTTTAGAATAACGATTTGTTGTAAAGCGTTAATCTACAATCTTGAATCTATTGGATTTTTTCAGCGTAAACTATATAATATCTGTTAGTGAACTTCCTTAATAGCGGACGAAGACCAAGTTTCTTTACTGGATTTGTCCATTTTTGGCGATCGATTATTTTCCAACCTGTTTTTTCCAACAGCCAGTCCAGTTGCCAATCTTCAAATTCATGATAATGTCGGTCCCACATATCAGTTTTACTTCTATAGGCTGGTGAAAACCACAAGCGCATTGGGATAGATATAAAAAGTTTATCGGATTTTATTTCGTTTAAAATGGTAAACGGATTGAGCAAATGTTCAAATATTTCGAAAGCAGTTACGACATCCTGTTTTTCATTTGAAAATACAGATTGATCGATATCTAAGTCTTCGCCTGTTGTGTTTTTAACAGTAAATCCTTCTGATTTCATGATTTTAGAGAAAGGGTTTTCTACGCCTAAATCTAATATGGTTTCATCCGTGGAGATGTGTTTTTTTAGAAATTCTAAAGTGTGTTTGAATCTTTTATTGGGAAACGTTTTTTCGTACATGGTCATTGCGAGGAACGAAGCAATCTCTCGTTCTTGATTTTAATTAGATTTGAAGGCACAAATATAGTAATAAATGTGTTTTTGGGCATTGTTTTTTAGCCCGGATGGAAATGAAAATCCCGGAACTTCAAAATGTAGTTTTTCAAGGTGCAAAAAGCGACTAAAAGAAGCTTTCTTACACCTTAGAAAAACAAGTTTTGTAGTGAGGAATTGTAGTATACAGCCGGATTAGCTCCTGATTACCACATTCCTTACAGTGATTAATATCTGTAAACAAATGCATTGATATTCATTCCTGCTCCAACGGATGCAAAAATAAGAATGTCGCCTTTTTGTATGGATTGGTTTTCAATTTCTCCGCGAATTAGCAAGTCATACAGTGTAGGAACGGTGGCTACGCTGCTGTTTCCCAGTTCATGAATGCTCATAGGCATAATGTCTTTTGGAACAGGTTTGTCGTATAATTTGTAGAAACGTTGAATTATCGCTTCGTCCATTTTTTCATTGGCCTGATGAATAAGGATTTTTTTTACGTCGTCAATGCCTAATCTGCTTTTGTCGAGGCAACTTTTCATTGCTGCTGGAACTTGGCTTAATGCAAATTCGTAAATCTTGCGGCCATACATTTTTATGTAACGAATGTCTGGATCTAAATCAGGATTGTATGATTTTCCAAAAAATAAATAATTAGCTTCGTCATTAGCATACGTGGCACTTTCGTAAGCCAGCATTCCTGTTTCATCATCAGAAGCTTCAATGATTGAAGCGCCAGCGCCATCAGAATAAATCATAGAGTCTCTGTCGTGTGCATCTACAACTCTGGAAAGTGTTTCGGCTCCAATGACTAGACAGCATTTTGCCATTCCAGATTTTATGAAAGCATTGGCCTGCATTACTCCTTCTATCCAGCCTGGACAACCAAAAAGGATATCATAAGCGACGCATTTTGGGTTTTTTATTTGTAATTTATTTTTGACACGAGTTGCTAAACTTGGCAGAATATCGGATTGGATGGTGCCGCATTTTACATCGCCAAAGTTGTGTGCAAAAATAATATAATCAATAGTTTCCGGGTCAATCCCAGCATTTTCTATTGCTTTTTGAGAAGCAAAAAAAGCTAAATCAGATGAGGTATATTGGTCTTCGGCATAGCGTCTGTGTTCGATTCCGGTTATTCCTTTAAATTTACTAATGACTACTTCATTAGCGTAACCAAAAGCTGTTCCGTCTTCATTCAAAAAAACATGTTCGCCAAAGTCTGTATTGCTTACTTTTTTCTCAGGAATATAACTTCCTATTCCAGTTATTTTTATTTTCATCGGGTTATTTTTCCAAAAATTCAGGCTAATTTAAGCATTAAAAAATAATTACAGGCATAAATTTTATTATGCACGCATATAATTGTGAAATAATAGCTTTTCTTTTTAAAAAATGGTTATTTTTCAACAAATAATAAAAAACACCACGTTTTTATTTTAAGGATTGTTAATGTTCGTGTTTTAATGTTTTGAAGTTTTAATAAAAAACATGAAATTTAAGTAGATTTGATAAAAAAATGTCTCGAGAAAATCGAGACATTTTTTGAGTTAATTTTAAAATTAGTTTTCCATATATGCTTCAATTGGAGCACAAGAACAAACTAAATTTCTATCGCCATAAGCATCGTCAGCGCGACGAACAGTTGGCCAGAATTTATTTTCAGCAATATAATCTAATGGGAAAGCTGCTTGTTCACGAGTGTAAGGAAAGTCCCAAACATCAGTTGTTAACATGGCTAATGTATGAGGTGAATTTTTTAAAACGTTATTTTTGTCCTCAATAGTAGCAGTTTCAATTTCTTTACGGATTGAAATCATCGCATCACAAAAACGGTCTAACTCTTCTAAGTTTTCACTTTCTGTTGGTTCAATCATTAAGGTTCCTGCAACTGGGAAAGAAACAGTTGGAGCATGGAAACCATAATCCATTAAACGTTTCGCAATATCAGTAACTTCAATTCCTTTTTGTTTGAAAGGACGACATTCTAAAATCATTTCGTGAGCTGCACGACCCATTTCTCCAGAATACAATGTATCATAATGACCGTTTAATTTCTCTTTAATGTAGTTTGCGTTTAGAATCGCATATTGAGTAGATTGTTTCAAACCTTCAGCACCTAACATTGAAATGTAACCGTAAGAGATCAAACAAACTAAAGCGGAACCCCAAGGAGCTGCGGAAATTGCCGTGATTGCCGTTGAACCTCCTGTTGGAATTACAGGGTTTGATGGTAAAAAAGGTACTAATTGTGGAGCAACACATATTGGTCCAACACCTGGTCCTCCACCACCGTGAGGAATAGCGAATGTTTTGTGTAAGTTCAAGTGACAAACATCAGCACCAATAGTTGCAGGATTTGTTAAGCCCACTTGCGCATTCATATTGGCGCCATCCATATAAACCTGTCCACCGTTATCGTGAATCAATTGTGTGATTTCTTTAATAGCACTTTCAAAAACACCGTGAGTTGACGGATAGGTTACCATTAAACAAGAAAGATTGTCTTTGTGTAAAATAGCTTTTTCACGTAAATCTTCTACGTCGATATTTCCGTTTTCCAATGTTTTAGTAACAATTACTTTCATTCCTGCCATAGCTGCTGAAGCCGGATTTGTTCCGTGAGCTGATGATGGAATTAAAGCAATATTTCTATGGTGATCTCCTCTTGATTGGTGGTAGGCACGGATTACCATTAATCCGGCATATTCCCCTTGAGCACCTGAGTTAGGTTGTAAAGTCGTTCCTGCAAAACCAGTAATCACATTTAATTGTTGCTCTAGTTTAGCTAACATTTCTTGGTATCCTTGCGCTTGGTCCAGCGGTGCAAATGGGTGAATATTATTCCATTGCGGCATGCTTAAAGGCAACATTTCTGAAGCTGCATTCAATTTCATCGTACAAGAACCTAATGAAATCATGGAATGATTCAAAGACAAATCTTTGCGTTCCAACATTTTGATGTAACGCATCATGGCTGATTCCGAATGAAATTTGTTGAAAACATCATGTTGTAAGAACGTTGAAGTTCTGTTTACGCTTTCTGGAAAATGATTGGTTTCTGATAAACTTTCAATTGTTGTTGCCTGAGTTTCTTTTGCAGAAGCGAAAACAGCAATAATTTTATTTAAATCTGTAATACTTGTTGTTTCATTCAAAGAAATTGAAACTGTATTTTCGTCGATGTAATAAAAGTTGATTTCGTTTTGTTCGGCAATTGCTTTTACTTTTTTGGCGTCGGCCTTAACAACAATCGTGTCAAAGAAAGCGGTATTGGTTTGTTGTAAACCTAATTTTTCTAATTCGTTTGCTAATGTAGCTGCCAAAGCATGTACATTATTAGCTATATATTTCAAGCCTTTTGGTCCGTGATAAACGGCGTACATTCCAGCCATAACGGATAATAAAACTTGCGCAGTACATATATTTGAAGTGGCTTTGTCACGTTTAATGTGTTGTTCACGCGTTTGTAATGCCATACGCAACGCACGATTACCATTCGTATCAACAGTTACACCGATGATTCTTCCCGGCATGCTTCTTTTGTATTCGTCTTTAGTAGCGAAATAAGCGGCGTGTGGTCCACCATAACCTAGCGGAATTCCAAAACGTTGTGTCGTTCCAAGAACAACTGCGGCTCCTATTTCTCCGGGAGGAGTCAATTTTGCTAAACTCAAAATATCAGCTGCAACAGCTACTTTTATTTCATTTGCGGCAGCTTTAGCGATAAAATCGGCATAGTCATGAACTTGTCCAAATTTTCCGGGATATTGAAGAATAGCTCCAAAATAATCCGTTGAAAAATCGAAATCTTCATGATTTCCAATTACTAATTCAACACCAACTGGCGTAGAGCGTGTTTGTAAAACCGATAAAGTTTGTGGCAATATTTCTTCGGAAACGAAGAATTTACAAACATTATTTTTCTTTTGGTCACGAGAGCGAACATCAAAAAGTAATGCCATTGCTTCAGCAGCTGCAGTTGCTTCGTCTAATAGAGAAGCGTTTGCTATTTCCATTCCGGTTAATTCGATAACCATAGTTTGAAAATTCAAAATTGCTTCTAAACGACCTTGTGCAATTTCGGCTTGATAAGGAGTATAAGCGGTGTACCATCCTGGGTTTTCAAAAACATTTCGTTGAATGACTGCAGGAATAATGGCTGCATTGTAACCTAAACCAATATAAGATTGAAAAACTTTATTTTTATTTCCTAATTTTTGAATGTGATTTGCAAATTCATATTCGGTCATTGCCGGATCTAAATCCAAATCAGCTTTTAGACGAATATCACTTGGAATGGTCTCGAAAATCAATTGATCAAGCGTCTCCGCTCCAATTGTTTTCAACATATGTTGTAGGTCGTTTTCTCTTGGACCAATGTGTCTTAAAGCAAAAGCATCTGTTTTCATATAAAAATGGAGGTGTTGTTTTTTTAGTGGTGCAAAATTAAGTATTATTAATAATCTAAAAGGCATTTTGAGGTTCCTTTTTTATTGATTTTTCAACTAAATCATGTATTTGTTCGCAATTGATTAATTTTGTCTAATGAAGCTATTTAAACAACTATTCAATTTTTATATCAATAGCAGTATTCACGTAGGATTGTCGTGTTATGCCTTAGTGCGAATGACGCAACACATATTCTATATTTCCTGTGATGAATCTATAGCTAATTTTGTTTTTTTTGGAACAATTGTAGGATATAATTTCGTAAAATATGATGCCTTGGCCAGAGCCAAAAAATTAAAGATGCGCAAGGAGTTAAAAATAATTGCTGTATTTAGTTTTTTCGCGCTTCTTTTTGTTGGTTTTTATTTTTTTCAGCTGCAACGGATTACCCAAATTGTAGCAATCGCTTTTTTGAGTATCACCTTACTGTATACGCTTCCATTTTTTCCAAATAAAAAAAATGCCAGAAATTGGGCGGGCGTAAAAATTTATATTGTTGCGTTGTGTTGGGTAGGAGTGACTTTAGTTTTGCCTATTTTGAATGCTGATGTTTCGATAACACTTGATTTCTATTTGAAATGCATACAACGATTTATTTTGATTTTTGTATTAGTGCTTATTTTTGAAATTATTGATTTGATAAATGATGATCCGCATTTGCAAACTGTACCACAACAAATAGGAGTGAAGCGAACCAAAATATTGGGATTGTTACTTTTGATTCCATTTTATTTCCTGGAATTGCTGAAAAGTAATTTTGATGCAAATCAATTAATTGTCAACTCGATAATAGTGATGATAATTGCGTTGTTTTTGCTTTTTGCCAATGAAAAACGCTCGAAATATTATACTTCGTTTTGGGTGGAAAGCGTACCAATTGTTTGGTGGTTGATGGTTTTGTCGCTTTAAAAATACTAATATTGGTGAATACGTTCACCAAAAA
>JBJOQF010000057.1:0-5179 GCA_046050185.1 Bacteroidota bacterium | reverse complement strand
AAATTTGAATTGGATCACAAGCGAGGAAGTTTAGCCGCTGTCTTGAATGTAATGAGCGATTGTAAATTGAATTTAACTAAAATACAATCCTTACCAAAAATTGAAACTCCTTGGAAATATTCTTTTTTTGTGGATGTTACTTTCGAAAAATACGAAGATTATGCTAAGGCAAAAGCATTACTGACCATTATGGCAGAATACTTTAAAGTATTAGGCGAATATAAAAATACAAAGCCTTAATTAGTCATAAAGTTGAAAGTCAAAAAGTCAAAAGAATTTTAAAATATAAAAATGATTGCAACAGCGAAACGTCTGGATATAGTTGAAGAATACTATTTCTCTTCAAAATTGAGAGAAGTGAGACAATTGGCTTCTGAAGGGAAATCAATTATCAATATGGGAATTGGAAGTCCGGATTTACAGCCTTCACAAGCAGTTGTTGATGCAGTAGTTCTGGCAATGCAAGAAGAAAATGCGCATCAATACCAGAGTTACCAAGGCTTACCGGAATTGAGAAATGGAATGGCTGATTTTTATAGGAACAACTTTCAAGTGGAGTTGAATCCAAATAGTGAGATTTTACCTTTGATGGGTTCCAAAGAAGGGATTATGCATATTTCACTAGCTTTCTTGAATGAAGGTGATCAGGTGCTGATTCCAAATCCAGGATATCCTACATACACTTCGGTGACGAATTTAGTGGGAGCTGTACCTGTTTATTATGACTTAAAAGAAGTAAATAACTGGGAACCTGATTTTGAAGCTTTGGAAAAACTGGATTTATCAAAAGTAAAAATTATGTGGATTGGTTATCCACACATGCCAACAGGAGCAAGAGGAAGTTTACAGTTGTTTGAAAAGTTGGTGGCTTTCGCCAAAAAACATCAGATATTATTAGTCAATGACAATCCGTATAGTTTTGTTTTGAATGATAATCCAATGAGTTTGTTGCAAGTGGAAGGCGCAAAAGACGTGGCTTTAGAATTGAATTCTTTAAGTAAGACTTTTAACATGGCGGGCTGGAGAGTTGGAATGGTTTTAGGAAATGCAGCTTGTATTGATGCCGTTTTGAAAGTAAAAAGCAATATGGACAGCGGTATGTTTTACGGGATTCAAAAAGGAGCGATTGAAGCTTTGAAAAGTGACAAGACTTGGTTTGAATCGATGAATGCGATTTATAGAAAACGTAGAATTCTTACGGAACAACTAGCGGAGAAATTAGGATGTAAAGTATATAAGGAAGGTGTTGGATTATTTGTTTGGGCAAAATTGCCAGAAGGAGTAACTTCTGCAGAAAAGTTCATTGATGGAATATTATATGACAAATCTATTTTTATTACGCCAGGAACTATTTTTGGTAGTAACGGAGAAGGATACATTCGATTTGCCCTTTGTGTAAAAGAGGAGAAAGTACAAGAAGCGATTTTGAGAATTACGAATTAAAAATTATGAATTACGAATTTGGAGGTAATAATGACTTTCGACTTTATAACTTTAAGACTTTATGACTAATGTTTACGTAATAGGAATAGGATTAATCGGTGGTTCGATGGTATTGGACATTAAAGCACTGTATCCGGAATCTAAAATTTATGGAATCGATGCTAATGAAAGTCATTTGGCGGAAGCAATTGCTTTAGGTGTTGTTGATGCTGCTGCGACTTTTGATGATTTAGTTAACGCTGATTTTGTAATTGTTTCTGTTCCTGTTGATGTTGCGCTGACAGTTTTGCCAAAAGTATTAGATGTAATAGGAGAAAATACAATTGTGTTTGAAGTGGGTTCTACTAAAACGCCTATTTGCGAAGCGGTTGCGAATCATACTAAAAGAAGAAATTTTATTGCCACACATCCTATTGCGGGAACCGAGTTTTCAGGACCTTCGGCAGCGATAAAAGGATTGTTTCAAGGAAAAACGAATATTATTTGTGAGGTCGAAAAAACGACTTTCAAATTACAGGAAAAAGCGTTGCAACTTTTTACAGCCATGGGAATGAGAATCCGCTATATGGACCCAAAATCACATGACAAACATATTGCTTATGTGTCGCATTTATCGCATATCAGTGCATTTATGCTTGGAAAAACGGTAATCAATAAAGAGAAAGACGAACAGGATATTTTTGACATGGCAGGTTCCGGTTTTGAAAGTACGGTTCGGTTAGCAAAAAGTTCTCCGGCAATGTGGACGCCAATTTTTAAACAAAACAGAAAGCAAGTAGTAAAAACTTTGGAGGAGTATATTTCTAATTTATTAAATTTTAAAGAATTATTAGAAAACGAAGACTATGATGCAATTTACAATGAAATGCAAAGTGTGAATAAAATAAAAGAAATATTAAACGGAATTAATATAAAAAAATAAACTGTTTTTTGAAGACAAGCGCAGTCTCAAAAAACGGTTTCAAAAAAGAAGAACAACACAGAATAAAATAATTAATTAATAAACATTAACAACAATCATCCATTTACGGCTCCCTCTCCTTCGGGGAGGGCTAGGGTGGGGAAAAAATTAGAAAAGATGGAAAACAAGAAAGAAATGAGAAATTGGTTGAATGAATTCAATTTGACTCATCCATTTGTGATCGCAGGACCTTGTAGTGCTGAAACAGAAGAACAAGTATTGAAAATTGCACATGAATTGAAAGATTCAGATGTGAGTGTTTTTAGAGCAGGAATCTGGAAACCAAGAACACGTCCGGGAGGATTTGAAGGTGTTGGAGAAATAGGATTGAAATGGTTGCAAAAAGCAAAAGCTGAAACAGGTTTACTAATGGGGACTGAAGTAGCAACTGCGGCTCACTGTAAATTGGCTTTGGAACATGATATTGATGTATTATGGGTAGGTGCTCGTACAACTGCAAATCCATTTGCGGTTCAAGAGATTGCTGATACTTTGAAAGGGACTGATAAAATTGTATTGATTAAAAACCCTGTAAATCCTGATATGGCTTTATGGTTAGGTGGAGTAGAGCGTTTATATGCTGCTGGAATCAAGAATTTAGGAGTTATTCATAGAGGTTTTTCTACATACGAAAAAACAAAATACAGAAACATTCCAGAATGGCAGATTGCTATCGAATTGCAAAATAAATTCCCTGATTTACCTTTAATTATAGATCCATCTCATATTACTGGAAACCGTGAAATGATTCTTGAAGTGACTCAAGAAGCATTAGATTTGAATTATGACGGTATGATCATCGAAACGCATAATGATCCAGACAATGCTTGGAGTGATGCTGCGCAACAAGTAACTCCAGACGCTTTGAAACAAATTTTCAAAGATTTGAAAGTGAGAAAAGTAAATGATGATACTGACGAATTTGCAAATAAAATGACAAAATTGAGAGCTAATATCGATGTTTTGGATGCTAATTTATTGGAATTGTTAGGAAAACGTATGAAAGTTGCTGACGAAATTGGTCAAGTAAAAAAAGACGCTAATGTGGCTGTATTGCAAAACAATCGTTGGAACGAAATCCAAGAGAAAATGATTTTAGAAGGTGGAAAAAAAGGATTGACGGAAGAATTTATAGTTAAATTATTCAAAAATATCCACCAAGAAAGTATTGGTCACCAAGAAAAAATATTAAACTCTTAATTGTAGAAGTATTTTTTAGTAATAAATCCCTGCAGCTTTTGTCAAAAAGTTGTGGGGATTTTCTATTTTTAATTGACAGTAATAGAAGGTAAGGTGAAAAATCTTAAACTTTATCCCGAAGCTTCGGGATAAACCTAAAACAAAGAATTACCTTTGCAAAGTCTAAGGTTTTAAATCAAAAAGCCGAATTCGTAAATTGTAAATTATAAAATGACAGGACTAGTATACAAATCTACAGGAAGTTGGTACACCGTAAAATCCGATCAAGGTGATTTTATTGAATGCCGTATGAAAGGGAAGTTTAGGATGAAAGGCATCAAAAGCACAAATCCTATTGCTGTGGGCGATATTGTAGATTATGAACTCGAAGAAACATCGGATACTGTTACAGGAACTATCCATGAAATTCACGATAGGAAGAATTATATCGTTCGAAAATCAGTGAATTTATCCCATCAGATGCATATTATTGCGTCAAATATTGATCGTGTTTTCCTATTGATTACTATCAATAATCCGCCAACTACATTCAATTTTATAGATCGATTCCTGGTAACTGCCGAAGCGTATGGCATTGAAACCATTTTGGTTTTTAATAAAATAGATACTTTTGACGATGTCACACTTGATGAACAATTATATATGCAGCATGTTTATCAGGAAATTGGATACAAATGTTTGCGTGTTTCGGCTGCAGAAATGAAGGGAATCGAGGAGCTGAAAGAAATGATGATTGGTAAAGTAAGTATGTTTTCAGGACATTCAGGAGTTGGAAAATCGACTTTGGTAAATGCGATGGAACCTTCTTTGCATCTAAAAACAAAAACGATTTCCGAAGCAAGTAAGCAGGGACAACACACGACGACTTTTGCCGAAATGTATGATTTGTCATTTGATGCCAAAATTATTGACACACCCGGAATCAAAGGTTTTGGAATTGTAGATATGGAAAAAGAAGAAGTAAGCGGTTATTTTCCAGAGTTTTTTAAATTAAAAGATCAGTGTAAATTTAATAATTGCTTACACAAAGAGGAACCACATTGTGCTATTAAAGCAGCTTTGGAAAAAGATGAAATCGCCTGGTCCCGCTATAGAAGTTACCTTAAAATTCTGGAAGGCGACGACGAGAATTATCGTACCGACATTCATAATGAAGACCGAATAATCAGCGATAAAACGAGGGAATAGTTGTGAATTATGAATGATAAATTATGAATTATGGCAAGTAATATTATAAAAATAAAATCATTTGATTTTGCTTTACGAATTGTGAAATTATATCAATTTTTAAGTACTGAGAAAAAGGAATTTGTTTTAAGTAAACAATTATTACGGAGCGGTACTTAAATTGGTGCATTGGTAAGAGAGTCAGAACACGCAGAAAGTAAACCAGATTTTATTCATAAACTTGCAATCGCTCAAAAAGAAGCTAATGAAAGTGATTATTGGTTAGAATTATTGTTTCAATCTGAATATTTGAACCAATCCCAATTCCAGTCTTTAAACTCCGATATAGTTGAGATTAATAAAATTTTAGCTTCAATTATTATTTCTACTAAAAACAATTTAAAAAAA